>VBCQ01000472.1:1012-6548 GCA_005882155.1 Betaproteobacteria bacterium | reverse complement strand
TGCTGGCCGCCCGAGAGCTGGCTCGGCAAGCGGTCGGCCATGCCCTGCAGCCGCACCATGTCGAGCGCGCGCGTGACGCGCTGCGCCTGCTCGGGTTTCGCGATGCCGCGCACCGTCAGCGGGTAGGCGACGTTCTGCCCGACGGTGAGGTGCGGGAACAGCGCGTAGTTCTGGAACACCATGCCGAAGTGGCGCTTGTGCGGCGGAGTGCGCGTGATCGGCTTGCCGTCGAGAACGATGTCGCCGGCGGTCGGCGACTCGAAGCCGGCGAGCATCATCAGCGTCGTCGTCTTGCCCGAGCCCGACGGGCCGAGCAAGGTGAGGAACTCGCCGCGCTGGATGTCCAGGTCGAGCTGGCGCACGACGAGATGCAGGCCGTCGTAGGTCTTCTGCACGCCGCGAAAGCGCACCAGCGGCTCGGCGGAGGCGGGCGATGCCGACGGCTTCGGCGGTGCAGCGTCGGCCGGGGCCGAGCGGGGAGGACGGGTGCCGACCATTGCGGCACGGCGTCGAAGCTGTCGGCGAGAACTTGCAGTCCCTCGTCGAGCAGCGCATCGGATGCGGTCAGCGGCACGAGGATGCGGATCACGTTGCCGTAGCTGCCGCACGACAGCAGGATCAAGCCGCGCCGCGCCGCCTCGGCGATCACGCGCTGCGTCAGCGCCGCATCGGGCTGCGCGAGGTCACCGCCCTTGAACAGCTCGATCGCGACCATCGCGCCGAGCCCACGCACGTCGCGGATCGCCGCGTGCTTGTTCGCGATGCGCCGCAGTCCGGCCACCAGTCGATCGCCGACCGCCTTGCTGCGCTCGAGCAGGCGCTCGTCGTCGAACACCTTGAGCACCGCCAGCGCCGCGGCGCAGCCGAGCGGCGAGCCGGCGTAGGTGCCGCCGAGCCCGCCGGGCGCGGGGGCGTCCATCACTTCGGCACGCCCGACGACACCGGAAATCGGGAAGCCGCCGGCCATCGACTTGGCGGTCGCGATGATGTCCGGCGCGACGCTCCACTGCTCGCACGCGAACCACGTGCCGGTGCGGCCGGCGCCGGTCTGCACCTCGTCAGCGATCAGCAGGATGCCGTGCTTGTCGGCGATCTTCTTGAGCCCTTCGACGAACGCCGGCGGCGCGACGTAGAAGCCGCCTTCGCCTTGCACCGGCTCGAGAATGAAGGCGGCGACGCGCTCGGCTTCGATGTCGTTCTTCAGGATCGCGTCGACCGAGCGCAGCGCGGCGTCGATGCTGATGCCGTACAGCTCGTTGGGGAACGTCGCGTGGAACACCTCGCCGGGGAACGGGCCGAAGCCGAGCTTGTACGGCGCGACCTTGCCGGTCAGCCCGAGCGTCATCATCGTGCGGCCGTGGTAGCCGCCGCTGAACGCGATGAGGCCCGGCCGCTTGGTGTAGGCGCGGGCGATCTTCACCGCGTTCTCGATCGCCTCGGCGCCGGTCGTGAGAAACAGGCTCTTCTTCGCGAACGCGCCGGGCGCCAGCGCGTTCAGCCGCTCGGCCAATTCGACATACGGCTCGTAGGCGACGACCTGGAAGCAGGTGTGGGTGTAGAGGTCGAGCTGCGCCTTCACCGCGGCGATCACGTCGGGGTGGCAGTGGCCGGTGTTGACGACCGCGATGCCGCCGGCGAAGTCGATGTAGCGCCGGCCTTCGACGTCCCACAGCTCGGCATGGCGGGCGCGGGCGACGAAGATCTCGTGCGCCTGGCCGACGCCGCGCGCCACGGCGGTCTTGCGGCGCGCCATCAGCGCGGCGTTGGTCGGGAGGGTGTCACGGTGCATGGTCGAACTCCGCTGTCTGTGCAGCGTCAACTCTAGGTCGTGACGGGCAGAGATACCATGTACAGCCGCTCCTTTGGCGCGGTGTACTGTGCAGGGTCAACACCCTGTACACGGAACCCCTGACACGCGCTGATTCATGTTCACGCTCAATCCCGATTCATCCACGCCGCTGGTCAGCCAGATCGTCGATGGCTTTCGGCGCATGGTCGGCGAGCAAGCGCTCAAGCCGGGCGCCAAAGTGCCGTCGATACGCGCGTTCGCCGCGTCGCATGGCGTCAGCGTGTTCACCGTGGTCGAGGCTTACGACCGGCTCGTCGCCCAGGGCTGGCTGCTGTCGCGCGCCAACGCCGGCTTCTTCGTCAAGCGCCGCCCCGGCGACGCGACGACGCTCGGCGACACGCCGCGCGCCGATCCGCGCTTCGACGCGCGCTGGTACCTGAAGCAAATCTTCGAGAACCGCAATTTGGAGCTCAAGCCGGGTTGCGGCTGGATGCCCAACGACTGGTTGTTCGAAGACGGCATGCGGCGCAGCCTGCGCCAGCTCGCGACCGACGGTGCCGAGCTCGGCGGCTATGGCCTGCCGCACGGCCACATGGCCTTGCGGGTGTTGATCGCCGAATCGCTGGCCGAGCATCAGATCGCGGTGAACGCCGACAACGTGCTGTTGACGCAAGGCTCCAGTCAGGCGCTGGACCTGGCGGCGCGACGCCTCGTTCGGCCGGGTGACGCGGTACTCGTCGACGATCCCGGCTACCCGAACCTGATGTTCATGCTGCGCTTCCTGGGTGCGCGCTTGATCGGCGTGCCACGCACCCCCGGCGGCTACGACCTTGCGGCCCTCGAAGCGCTGCTTGTCGAGCACCGGCCGCGCGCGTTCTTTACCCAGCCGCGGCTGCAGAGCCCGACCAATTCGATAACACCGCTGCCGCAGCTGTACCGCCTGCTACAGCTCGCCGAAGCGCACGACGTGGCACTGGTCGAGAACGACATCTACGCCGACCTCGACCCCGAGCCGCGGCCGTCACTCGCGAGCCTCGACCAGCTCAAGCGTGTGGTCTACATCGGCAGCTTCTCGAAGACGATCTCGCCCAACATTCGTGTCGGTTACGTCGTCGCGCGGCCTGACCTGCTCGACGAATTGGCGCAGCTGAAGATGGTGTCGGGCCTGACCTCGTCGGACCTGACCGAGCGGCTCGCGTTCGGTGCCTTGACCGAAGGCCGCTGGCGCAAGCACCTGAAGTCCTTGCGCGACCGGCTCGCGACGGCGCACGGGCGCGTCGCGCCGCGGCTCGTCGATCTCGGCTTCGAGCTGTTTCACGAGCCGAAGGCCGGCATGTACCTGTGGGCGCGTCACCCCGACCTCACCGACAGCGGCGAGCTGTCGCAGCAAGCGGTCGCGGCCGGCATCATGCTCGGGCCGGGCCACTTGTTCCGCGTCGATCCGCACCCGACCGGCTGGCTGCGCTTCAACGTGGCGTTCAGCGACGACGCGCGGCTGCACGACTTTCTGGCGCGGCAGATCGAGCTGCAGGCGAGGGGCATGGCGGCGGCGTGAACGGCCCGACCATGGGGTCGGCTAGAATCTGGTTGATTCAACCAAACGAGGTCGCCATGGAATCCATCGGCCTGTTCGAAGCCAAGACCCATTTGTCGGAGCTCGTCGCCCGCGCCGAAAAGGGCGAAGAGGTCATCATCACCCGGCACAACAAGCCGGTTGCCAAGCTGGTGCCGGTGAACCGTGCGCGCCGCGCCGGCGTGGCCGCTCGCCAAGCGGCGATCGATGCGCTGCTCGCGTTCGAGCCGATCAAGGTCGACGCATCGGTCAAGGATTTGATTCGCAAGGGCCGCGAGTGACGCTCAAGGAAAATTCGCCCGAAGTCGTGGTGCTCGATGCGTCGTTCGTGCTGCGCTACGTGTTGCACACGCAGGCGCCGCGGCCTCACGCATCGGGGTTGACGCTGCTGAAGAACGCCGAGCTGCTGGTGCCGGCGCTGTGGAATGCCGAGGTTGCCAACGCCCTTGTCCAGGCCGAGCGGCGCGGTGCTGCAACGGCCGCCAAGGTCGGCGCCGCACTGAGCTTGATCAACGCGCTGAACCCGGTTGTCGATGCGCATGTGGTCGACGTGACGCGCAACCTCGAGATCGCGCGGGCCTATCGGCTCAGCGCCTACGACGCCATTTATTTCGAGCTCGCGTTGCGCCGCAAAGCCGCGCTGGCCACCTACGATGACGACATGATGGCTGCCGCGCCGAGCGCCGGCATCCGGCTGTATCCACAGCCATCGATTTGATTTGCGCTGAGAGACCTGTCCCATGAAAGCTTCCGAAATCCGTTCGCAGTTCCTGAAGTTCTTCGAGTCGAAGGGCCACACCGTCGTGCCGTCGAGCCCGGTGGTGCCGGGCGACGACCCGACACTGCTCTTCACCAACGCCGGCATGAACCAGTTCAAGGACGTGTTCCTCGGCTTCGACAAGCGTCCCTACACCCGCGCGGCAACGGCCCAGAAATGCATTCGCGCCGGCGGCAAGCACAACGACCTCGAGAACGTCGGCTACACCGCGCGCCACCACACCTTCTTCGAGATGCTGGGCAACTTCAGCTTCGGCGACTACTTCAAGAAGGACGCGATTGTTTACGCCTGGGAGCTGCTGGTCGAGGTCTACAAGCTGCCGAAAGAAAAGCTCTGGGTCACTGTCTATGCCGAAGACGACGAGGCCTACGACATCTGGCACACGACGGTCGGTGTGCCGGCCGAGCGCATCGTTCGCATCGGCGACAACAAGGGCGCGCGCTACGCGTCGGACAACTTCTGGATGATGGGCGACACGGGCCCCTGCGGCCCGTGCACCGAGATCTTCTACGACCACGGCCCCGAGATCGCCGGCGGTCCGCCGGGGTCGCCCGACGAAGACGGCGACCGCTACATCGAGATCTGGAACAACGTGTTCATGCAATTCAACCGCGACGATGCGGGCGTGATGCACAAGCTGCCGAAGCCGAGCGTCGACACGGGCATGGGCCTCGAGCGGCTGACCGCGGTGCTGCAGCATGTGCATTCGAACTACGAGATCGATACCTTCGTGACGCTGCTCGCGGCGGCGAAGAAGGTCGTCGATGCGGCCGGCGCGGTGGATTGCGACAAGGACTCGCCGTCGCTGAAGGTCATCGCCGACCACATCCGCGCCTGCGCATTCACGGTGGTCGACGGCGTGATCCCCGGCAATGAAGGCCGCGGCTACGTGCTGCGGCGGATCACGCGCCGCGCGATCCGCCACGGCTACAAGCTCGGTGCGCGCAAGCCGTTCTTCCATGCGCTGGTGCCCGCGCTGGTCGGCGAGATGGGCGACGCATATCCCGAGTTGCGGCAGAGCCAGCAGCGCGTCATCGAGGTGCTGAAGCAGGAAGAGGAACGCTTCTTTCAGACCATCGCCAATGGCATGGAAATCCTCGAAGCGGCGCTTGCCGGCGGCACGAAGACCATCGACGGCGAGACCGCATTCAAGCTGCACGACACCTACGGCTTCCCGCTCGACCTCACGGCCGACGTCTGCCGCGAGCGCGGCGTGACGGTCGACAGCGCCGGCTTCGAAGCCGCGATGAACCGCCAGCGCGAGCAAGCGCGCGCGGCCGGCAAGTTCAAGATGGCGCAGGGCCTCGAATACGCCGGCAGCGCGACGCACTTCCACGGGTACGACAAGCTGCTGCACGACGACGCACGCGTCACGGCGGTGTACGTCGACGGCACG
>VBCQ01000472.1:0-993 GCA_005882155.1 Betaproteobacteria bacterium | reverse complement strand
GAGAGCGGCGGCCAAGTCGGCGACACCGGCGAGCTGCGCAACGCGATGTCGCGGGTGATCGTCGAAGACACGATCAAGGTGCAGGCGGCGGTGTTCGGCCACCAGGGCCGCGTCGTCGAAGGCACGGTGTCGGTCGGCGACGTGCTGAGCGCGAAGGTCGACGCCGAGCGGCGCGCGAAGACCGTTCGCAACCATTCGGCGACGCACCTGATGCACAAGGCGCTGCGCGAAGTGCTGGGCTCGCATGTGCAGCAGAAGGGCTCGCTCGTCAACGCCGAGCGCACGCGCTTCGACTTCGCACACAACGCGCCGATGACCGAGGCGCAAATCGCCAAGGTCGAGGCACTCGTCAACGCCGAGATCCTCGCCAATGTGCCGACCGAGGCGCGGGTGTTGCCGATCGACGAAGCGCAGAAGCTCGGCGCGATGATGCTGTTCGGCGAGAAGTACGGCGACGAGGTTCGCGTGCTCGACATCGGCACGAGCCGCGAACTGTGCGGTGGCACGCATGTGCAGCGAACCGGAGACATCGGCCTGTTCAAGATCGTCGCGGAGACGGGGGTTGCGGCCGGCGTGCGCCGTGTCGAAGCGGTCACCGGCGACAACGCGCTGGCTTATCTGCAAAGCCTCGAAGGCACGGTCAACCAGATCGCCGGCACGCTGAAGTCGGCGCCGGCCGAAGTGCCGGCGCGCCTCGTGCAAGTGCTCGACCAAGTGCGTTCGCTCGAGAAGGAACTCGCATCGCTGAAGGGCAAACTCGCGTCGTCGCAGGGCGATGAGCTGCTCACGCAAGCGGTCGACGTGAACGGCATCAAGGTGCTCGCTGCGACGCTGGCCGGCGCCGATGCGAAGGCCTTGCGCGAGACGATGGACAAGCTGAAGGACAAGCTGAAGACCGCGGCGATCGTGCTCGCGGCCGTCGATGGCGGCAAGGTGCAGCTCGCGGCCGGCGTCACCGCCGACACGACGGCCAAGGTCAAGGCCGGCGATCTC
>VBCQ01000470.1 GCA_005882155.1 Betaproteobacteria bacterium | reverse complement strand
GATTCGAACCCACGACCCCTTGGTTCGTAGCCAAGTACTCTATCCAACTGAGCTACAGCCGCGTAGCCGGCGAGTATATCAGCCGGCCCGCTCGCGTCATTCGAGGCGGGCTGCGGCCTCGTAGCAGCGCGCGGCGCGCGCGGTGTCGGACTCTTCCTCGGCGAGTCGCGCGAGCGTGAGCCACGCGTGACGGCGCGACGCGATGCCAAGGGTCGCGTCGTCGGCCGCGATCTCGAGCAGCTGGCGTGCCTTGCCCCACAGCCGCCGCTCGGCGAGCGCACAGCCGACCGCATAGGCGACTGCCGGTTCGCGCGGAAAGGCGTGGGCCGCCGACTCGAGGCGCGGCAGCCAATCGGGGCCGATGCCGGCGAGCGCGGCGACGAGGCCTTGCGACAGCGCGGCGCGATCGTCTTCGCTCGTGTCGCCGAGCCGATCCCAGAACGGACGCAACCAGGCGCGCGCTTCATCGCTCGCGTCGAGCTCGGCGGCGCGCTCTGCGGCACAGGCGGCAACAACCGGGTCGCGTCGGTCGGCGCTGTCGAACTGCAGCCAGATGCGGCGCAGCTGGTCGACGTCGCGCGCAGTGGCGAGCGACTCGAACGCGAGCGAGCGCAACAGGCCTTGAGCAGCCACTTTCGAAAAGCCCTGGTGCTTGGCCAGCAGGCGCGCGGTCTTCAGCGCTTCCTGTGGCTGCTCGCCGAGACGCGTGGCTTGCAGCTTCAGGCGCAGTGCATGAGTGCGGCGGGCAACGCCGGGGGGCAGGTCGGCCAGCAGGTCGAGCGCGCGCGCGGCATTGCGGTCGTCGAGCGCCCACTCGGCGGCGAGCAGATGAGCGCCCTCTTCAGCCGGCCGCGCAGCTGCGCTGGTGCGCGCGAGGTCGAGCGCGCGCTTGAGTTGATCGTCGCGCTTGGCGCGGTCTTGCAAGCGATGCGCGCTGCCGGCGGCGAGCAAATGGCCGAGCACGGTGAACTCGTTGTCTTGCGCAAGGTCGGGCGTGTCGGCCTGGATCGCGAGCGCGCGTTGCGCAGCGCTTTGCGCACGGCTGTAGCGACCGCCGAAGTATTGCGCCAGCGCGTCGCGCAGTGCGGCCTGCGCGGTTCGATCGCGCCGCGCGACGCGCCACTCGCGCGCCCGCTTCGGCAGGCCGGTGAGCGAGTTCACCGCGTTGATCGCCGACACCAGCACGAAGCAGGTGCCGACGAGCGCGAGCAGGAACAGGTTCAGCGATGTGTCGAGACGCCACGCACCCCAATAGAGGCTGACGATGCCGTCGTTGGTACCGAGCGTTGCCGCGGTAACGACCGCAACCGCAAACAGCAGCAGGAGCCAGATGACGGCGCGCATGCGGGCCGGCAACGCTATCGGCCTGCTGACGCCGCTGTCAATGCGGCCAGCGTGTCGTCGGGACGCGGCACGACGAGGTGGCGCGCTTGCGCCATCGCTTGCTTGATCAGCTCGGTGGTCAGCGTGTAGCGGCGCGACGAGCGTTCGAAGTAGCGATCGAGCGCGGTCTGCGCGATCTGCAGATCGATCTGCGCGGTGTCGAACTGCCGGCTCAACAGCGCGATGCGCGCGTTCAAGAGCCGCAGCTTCAAGTTCTCGCGAACGAAGAACGCTTGCTCGGGCGCGAGCAGCATCGCCTCGGGATGGTCGATGCGAGTCACCCGCACCAGCGACTTCACTTCGGACCAAACGCGATCCGATGCCTGCGCCAGGCTGTCATTCCACGACTTCATCCAACCGACGGAATTCGCATCGACCGGCGCACTGCGCTGCACCGGCTTGGCCGCAGCCGGCGCCGACGCGGCCTTGCGCGGCTCGGCCACCGCGAGCAATGGCAACTCGTCGACCAGGCGCACCGCTTCGTCGAGCTTGATGCTGAGCGACGGCAAGTCGGCCACACCGACGGCCTTGACGCGGTCGAGGTCGCGCGCGATCGCGCGGCGCACGCCTTCGAGGCGTGGCTGGTTGTAGCGCGCGAGCCGCTCGTCGGACTGCTTGAGCGCCGACACCAGCGGCTCGGCGCTGCCGGTGATCGCTGTCTGCTGCAACGCGACCCGAATCGCCGAGTCGACGTCGACCAGCAGGTTCTCGTCGCGCGAGCGCGACAGCGACTGGATCAGGTCTTCGAGCTGGCTGCGCTGGATCGCCACTTCAGCCAGCCGCGCTTCGAGCAGAGCCACTTTGGCGACCGACTCGCGCATGTTGTCTTGCGCCTGCTTGGCGAGCATCAACGCTTCGGTCGACTTGGTCTGGCTGTCTTGCTGGCGGCGCACCAACTCCTGCTGCAGTCCGCCGATGCGCTGCTGCGCTTGCCACGCGACGATGATGGCCGCGACGCTCAGCACGACCACGACCGCGGCGAGGATCCACAGCCAGTACGCGGGAAACGCAACACGGTTGCGCGTCGTCGATGCGGGGGCGGGGATGAGGGGATCACTCACGATGCGATCGATTGTATGCAGGCCACCACCGCTTCGAAGCCCGGGCGTGCCTCGCGTACCACGCCGAAGCCGCAGTCGCGCGCGCGCTCGGCGATGCGCGGATGCGTCGCAATCGCCTGCGAGCGCGTCCAGTCGTTGCCGGGGCACGCTCGCACGAGATGGTCGATCGCCTCCGAGCTGCTGAAGAGCCACAGATGCTCTTCGGGGCGCTGCAGCGCATCGCTCGAGCACCGCATCGCATCGCCGTCGAAGCGAGCCGGCGTGCGGCGATAGGCGGCGACGAAGTCGACCCGTGCACCATGGCGCCGCAGGGTATCGGCCAGCCAGTCGCGACCGCCGTCGCCGCGAACGATCAGCACCGCTGCGCCGGTCCAGTCCTGCGTCTGCAAGTGCGCCCACAAGGCTTCGGAATCGAACTGTGGCGCGTCAGGCGCGGGCTCGATAATCGCCGTCGGGTTCACCCCGAGCTGCTGCAGCGCCTGCGTGGTGCCGGGGCCGGTCGATGCAACGCTGAGTTGCGTCGGCCATGCGACCGAGGCAGGTCGATGCGCAAAGAACTGCTCGACTGCGTTCGGGCTCACGAACACGACCAGTCGTTTGGCGCTCAACTCGCGCCACGCGTCCTCCACCGCAGCGATGTCCGACGGCG
>VBCQ01000471.1 GCA_005882155.1 Betaproteobacteria bacterium | reverse complement strand
CACGCGCAGGTCGTCGATGTGGGTGATCACGGGCATGGCGTCTCCAGCTTCTGTGGACAGCGATGCTAGCCGCCGTGCGGCGCGCGAGCGCGGAAAGAATTTCAGGTCGGGCGCGAAAGCGCGGCAAGCGCGTCGCGCAAGGAGTCGCGCGACACCTGCTCGCAGACCGAGCGCAGCCACTGCGCGAAGCGCGATGCAGCGCCGTCGCCGGCGTGCGGCAGCAGGTGGTACTGGCCGCCCGGCTCGGCGCTGATGCTGAACAGCGGGCGCAGCGCGCCGCTCGCGAGCCAGCTTTGCGCGAGGCTCGGACGTGCGAGTGCGATGCCTTGGCCGCTGACAGCAGCCTCGAGTGTCAGGCCGAGGTCGACGAGCTTCGGACCCTGTGCCGGCTCGGGCCATGCGAGGCCCGCCGCGCGAAACCACGGCGTCCACGGTTCGAGCGGCGTGCGCAGCAGCGGCGCGTGAGCGAGATCGGCAGGCGCAAGAAGCGGTGGCAAGCGAGCGAGCAAGGCGGGCGACGCCATCGGCATCACCACGTCGCGCATCAACACGTCGCCGCCGGCCGCGGCGGCATCGCCGTTGCGCACCTCCACGTCGGCGTCGCTGCTCGCGACGTCGAGAAACGGAATCGACAGCACGACCTCGAGCTCGATGTCGGGCTGTGAGCGCGTGAACTGCTCGAGCCGCGGCACGAGGATCTGCCGCGCGAAGGTCGGCGGCGTCCGCACCCGCAGGCGCTGCGTGCGTTGCGCCGCGCGCTGGTGCAGCGGCACGGCAGCCAGCAGCTCGAGCGCCGCGCCGACCTGGGCGAGGTATTCCTTGCCGGCGGCGGTCAGCGTCAGCGCGCGCGCCGATCGCTGCAGCAGTGTCGCGCCGAGCAGCTCTTCGAGCGTCGAGACGCGCTTGCTGACCGCACTCGCGGTGATGTGCAGCTCATCAGCAGCGCGCTCGAAGCTGCCGAGTCGCGCTGCAGTCTCGAAGGCGCGCAGGCCTTCGATGGTGGGGTAGCGAACGTCGGCCGACGACATGCCGACATTGTCGCCGCCTGTGCGCTCATCCAGGCATCAGCTGCGGCGAGGCTGCGGCACGAAGTTCAGTTGCCCGCTCGCTTTCAGCGGCGCGGCGCCGACCTGAACCCGCAGCGGCGATTGCTCTTGCAGCTGGTCGGGGTGCCACAGGCTCAGCTCGGCGGCGCCATCGGGAACGCCGTTGATCGTCGCGGCGCCGTTCGCGTCGGTCTTCGCGAACCACGGCGTGTCGCTCACGTAGAGCTGGCCGCGCATCGATGAATGCAAATGGCAGCCGAGGCCGATCGGGCCGGCTTGGTCGAGCTTGACTTCGGCCCACGTCGTGCCGGCCTTCTTGCGTGCGACCGGCGCCGGCTTGTATTCGTCGTAGACGGCAGGAGCAGCGCTGATTGCGGCGTCGAGCCTGTACTCGAAGTTCTTCACCGACGGCATGCTGCCGAGCGGGCCGCTCGGTGTCGATCGCACATGGTGGTCGTAGCCGTCGCGGTTGACGAAGCGCACCGTGCTGCCCATCGGCACGATGGTGAGGAAGGGCGCGAAGTGAAGGTTCTCTTGCGCGATGACCACTGGCGCGGCAGCGGGTTGGGGTATTGCCTTGGCAACCGGTGCGACGAGCACGACGACATCGGCGGCCGGCTTGCCATCCTTGTCGGTGACGCTGACCTGCAGCGTGCCGGCATGCGCCGCGCCGACGAGGATGCTGCAGGCGAACGCGAGGGGAATGAGCTTGCGCATGGGTCGAAGTCTCCGTTGACGGCCGTAGGCTGAAGTGTGAACAGCTGCGACGAGAACTACGGGCTTCGACGCGAAACAGACGCAGCGCGCTCGCGCTTGGCGCCAAAAAATCACGAACCGTCGTCGGGCGTCAGGTCGAACAGCGGCAGCGGCTCTTCGGCGACGAGCGGGGTCAGCGTCTCGACGGCGTACGGCGCGGCTGGTGCGACCAAGTCGGCGAGCTTGGCCAGCGCTCCTGCGCGCACGCCGAGCAGGCGCAGCCGACGCGTCAGGTCAACGCGCTTCAGGCACTCGCCGGCAGCGCGGCGAATCGTTCGCGCGTCCATCGTATGCGCCGGCAACGTGAGGTCGCGGGTGACGATCTTGAAGTCGTCGAAGCGCAGCTTGATGCCGATCGTCTTGCTCGCATAGCCTTTGCGCGTGAGGTCGCCGGCGAGCTCGACGCACAGCTCGGTGAAGATCGGCGTGAGCACCGCGCGGTCGCGCACCGCGTGCAGGTCACGCTCGAAGGTGGTTTCGCGGCTGATCGACTTGGGCTCGCTGTAGGTCACCACCGGCCGTTCGTCGCGACCATGCGCCGCGTCGTGCAGCCAAGCGCCGAAGCTCTTGCCGAACTGCGCGAGCAGCAGCGCCGGGTCGGCCGCGGCGAGATCGCCGATCGTGTGGATGCCCAAGCCCGCGAGCTTCTCGTTCGCCTTGGGTCCGATGCCGTTGATCTTCTTCGCCGGCAGCGGCCAGATGCGTTTCGCAATCTCGGAGCGCGTCAGCAGCGTCAGCCCATCGGGCTTGTCGAGATCGGAGCAGATCTTCGACAGCAGCTTGTTCGGCGTCACGCCGATCGAGCAGCTGAGGCCGGTCGCGTCGCGCACCGCGTCTTTCAGCGCGCGCGCAATCGCGTGGCCGGCATCGGCTTGCGCGCCGGGGACGTCGGTCAGATCGATGTAGATCTCGTCGATGCCGCGGTCTTCGACGAGCGGCGTCAGCTCGCGCACCGCAGCCTTGAACAGGCGCGAATACTTGCGGTACTCGTCGAAGTCGATCGGCAGCAGCACGGCGTCGGGCGCGAGCTGCGCCGCCTTCATCACGCCCATGCCTGAATGCGCGCCGAGCGCGCGCGCCTCGTAGGTGGCGGTCATGATGACGCCGCGGCCGGTGTATTGGCGCAAGCTGGCGTAACGGCGTGTGCCGTCGGCCATGACGCGCGGCGCCTGGTCGCGGCCGCCGCCGATCACCACCGGCCGTCCGCGCAGGTCGGGGTAGCGCAGCAGCTCGACCGACGCATAGAACGCGTCCATGTCGAGATGAGCGATCAAGCGCTGAGATGCGTCGGGCATGGCGGGTCGGTAACTGTATGGATGAACAGTAACATCACAGCCGGCAAGGGGGCAAGAAGACGCGATTGCGCGCGATCATGTCAACATAGCGTGGCACCCTGGTGGACTGCGACAGGACGGACACGACAGTGGCTTCAGCATCCGACAGCGAGCAGCACGTGAAGGACGGCGCGAAGGGCCCGACGATCACCAACCTCGGTGACAGCTCGTTTCGCCTGCTCGTCGAAGGCGCGCGCGACTACGCCATCTTCATGCTCGACCCGCAAGGCCATGTGGTGTCGTGGAATGCCGGCGCCGAGCGCATCAAGGGCTACACCGCCGACGAGATCATCGGCAGCCACCTGTCGCGGTTCTATACGCCCGACGCGCGCGTCAACGGTGCGCCGAACGAATCCTTGCGCCAAGCGCGGGAGACCGGTCGCCACGAAGACGAAGGCTGGCGCGTTCGCAAGGACGGCTCGCGCTTCTGGGCCAGCGCGGTGCTGACCGCGCTGCGCGCGCCGAGCGGCGAGCTGATCGGCTTCTCCAAGATCACCCGCGACCTGTCGGAGCGGCGCGAGCACGAAGAGCGCTTGCGCCAGAGCGAAGAACGGTTCAGGCAACTGGTCGAGATGGTCGAGGGTTATGCGATCTACATGCTCGACCCGAACGGCTTCGTCAGCAGCTGGAACATCGGCGCGCAACGCATCACCGGCTATAGCGCCGAGATGGTGCTGGGCCGGCATTTCTCGATGTTCTATCCGCCCGACGCGGTCGAGCGCGGCTGGCCTCAGCATCAGCTCGAGGTCGCAGCGCGCACCGGCCGCTTCGACGACGACGGATGGCGGGTTCGCCAAGACGGCACGCTGCTGTGGGCTGATGCGGTGATCACCGCGATCCACGACCGCAAGGGCGCATTGCGCGGTTTCTCGAACATCATTCGCGACCTCACCGAGCGGCGCGAGCAGGAGCAGCGCCTCAAGCAGAGCGAGGAAAACTTTCGCCTGCTCGTCGAAGGCGTCAAGGATCACGCGATCTTCCTGCTCGACGCGCGCGGCGAAGTGTTGAGCTGGAACGCCGGCGCGGAGCGTGTCGAAGGCTGGCGCGCCGAAGACGTGCTGGGGCGCAATTTTTCGATCCTCTATCCACCCGAAGACGTGGTGGCAGGCCGTCCGCAACGCGAGCTCGAAACCGCCACGGTGCTCGGCTTTTCCGAAGACACCGGCTGGCGCATCAAGGCCAATGGCAGCCGCTACTGGGCCGACTCCAGCCTCACCGCGCTGCGCAACAAAGACGGCACGATGCGCGGCTTCGCGCAGATCACTCGCGACCTGTCGGAGCGGCGCCGCGTGCAGGAGCTCGAGAGCGAGGGCCGGCGCATCAACGAGTTCATCGCGATGCTCGCGCATGAGCTGCGCAACCCGCTGGCGCCGATCCGCAACGCGGTCGAAATCATGGAGCGCAGCACGCTTCCGCCCGACATCGCGTGGTGCAAGGAACTGATCGGCCGGCAGGTCGGGCACCTCACGCGTCTGGTCGACGATCTGCTCGACGTGAGCCGCATCACCGTCGGCAAGATTCAGCTCGAGAAGGAGCCGGTGGACTTGAGCGGGCTGGTCAGCGCGGCAGTCGAGTCGATGCGCCCTGCAGTCAAGGACTACGAGCATGCGCTCGAGATCGAGTTGCCCAAAGAGCCGATCCGTGTCGTCGGCGACCCGACCCGCCTGACCCAGGTCGTGGTGAACTTGATCAGCAATGCCGCCAAGTACACGCCCAACGGCGGCACGGTGCGGGTGGTCGTCGAGAAGAGCGAAGACGAAGCGCACATCCGCGTGGCAGACACCGGCATCGGCATGTCCGAGCAGCTCATCGAGCATGCGTTCGACCTCTTCGTTCAGGGCAAGCGTGCGCTCGATCGCTCCGATGGCGGGCTCGGTATCGGCCTGACACTCGTTCAGCGAATCGTCGCGCTGCACAGCGGCATCGTCAGCGCGTCGAGCGCCGGGCCGGGACACGGCAGCGAGTTCATCGTCGCGCTGCCGCTCGCGCATCCCGAGCCGGTACCGCCTGGGCCCGATGCCGCGCCGCACGCGGTAACGCCGCGAAAGATCCTCGTCGTCGACGATAACGTCGATGCGGCCAATAGCTTGTCGACGCTGTTGACGATGTCAGGCCATGCGACAAGCCTCGCGCACGACGGCACCGAGGCGCTGCGCCTGGCGACCGAAGAGGAGCCGGATCTCGTCTTGCTCGACGTCGGGCTGCCCGGCATCGACGGCTACGAGGTCGCACGCCGCGTACGCCGCCTGCCGCGGCTGCGTCACACCCGACTGATCGCGATGACCGGTTACGGCCAGGAAAGCGACAAGCTCGCCGCCGCCGAAGCGGGCTTCGACCGGCACCTCGTCAAGCCGGTCGATTTCGACGTGCTGGTGGAGATGATCGAGCGCTTGGGTTAGACGGCTGTTGAAATGCTTCAACGCAGTTGAATGAAATGATCTTTCGACATGCTGCTACGGCGCCGGCCGCAGCAGGACCAGCAGTGCGCCATGCCCGCCGTCGGCCGCGCGTG
>VBCQ01000106.1:8680-11204 GCA_005882155.1 Betaproteobacteria bacterium | reverse complement strand
CGCCACAGGCTGGCCAATCAGCGCCTTGCCTACGCGCAAGGTCGCTCCTCGGAACTTGATGCGCCCGCCATCGCCCACACGGCGCACGATGTCGTCCGGCCCATATTCGACTTCCAGCGGTCTGCTTGGCATTGAGCGCGGGCTGGGAACGTAGCGGCTGGCCGGGGTTTGCATCCCAATGGCCTCGTGCGGGCGCTTGAAGTTGTAGACGTGGCGCCAGCGGCTGAAGTGCTGCTGTGCATCATCCAGATCGCGGAAGCGTCGCCCCAATAGCACCTCGGCGCTCATCGTGCGGTGAAAGCGCTCGTCCTTGCCGTTGGTTGGCTGATCCGCCTGACTGTGGCTCAGACGCACACCCAGGCGGATCAGCCACACGCCCAAGGTCGTGAGGGCGCCTTCCATTGGAGCGCCCCAGGGCGGCCCATTGTCGGCATTGATTCGCTCGGGTAGCCCGTAGCGTTCGAAAGTGCTCTGCAGCACCCGTTGCACCGGCTCCCTGCGTTCGTTGTCCAACGCATGCAGCACCACGTTGAAGCGGGAGTGATCGTCCAGCACGGTCAGTGGATGGCAGCGCGCGGTGTCCGTCGCGAAGTGGCCTTTGAAGTCGATCTGCCACAGCGCGTTGGGCGCCTCGTGCTCGAAGCGGTGCCACGCGGTGGCTGCCTGACTCGCGGCCCGACCGATCAAGCCATGCCGGCGCAGCACCGTATTGGCCGTACTGGGCGCCATGAGCACACCCTCGTCCCGAGCCAGCACGTGCGCGATCTTGCGGGCGCCCCAAGCGGGATGCTCGGTGCGAACGGCAAGCACCTTGGCTTCCAACTGCGCCGGCGTTCGCGCAGGGCAGCTATGCGGTCGTCGCGAGCGGTCCTCAAAGCCATCACGGTCGAGCCATTTGTAGCCCGTCTTGCGGCTGATTCCAAACCGCCTGCACAGCTCGCTGACGTTCGCGTCCGCCTGGCTCGCCAAGCGGACGAATTCCTCTCTCTGATCCCTCACGGTGACTTCGCTCCAAGGCAACATTTGCTCCCGCTGACTAGGCGGGAAAAGTGTCACCCATGTCCTCGCACACTTGTCACCTATCTCCCCGGTCTACCTCGCGGGCCTCGTACCTCATCGCAGCGCTGAGCGTCTCGAAGGCCGCAGCCGGCCGGCTGGCCGGCTCGTCAACCATGCTGGAGGCCCCCTCTCGGAGGGGGCTTGGGGGAGACGTGGGCCTTGCTCGAGCCCCCTCCCGGAGGGGGCGCGGGGGAGCTGTGCGATAGATCATGCCGGCCGCAGGTCGGCGTTCTAAAATGCGCCCCATGTCCGCGGGCAGCATCAACCTCACGAACCAGTTTCTGATCGCTATGCCGGGCATGGCGGGCGACACCTTCGCCGGAAGCGTGATCTACATGTGCGAGCACACCGAGAAGGGTGCGCTCGGCCTCGTGATCAATAAGCCGATCGACATCAAGCTGAAGAACCTGTTCGAGAAGGTCGAGCTCACACTCGACCGCGACGACTTGGCCGAGGCGCCGGTGTACTTCGGCGGGCCGGTGCAGACCGAGCGCGGCTTCGTGCTGCACGAGCGGCTGAGCGACAACGGCGGGCACTACAACTCGTCGCTGCAAATTCCCGGCGGGCTCGAAATGACCACGAGCAAAGACGTGCTCGAAGCCTTGTCCAACGGCAGCGGTCCGAAGAAGGTGCTGGTGACGCTCGGCTACAGCGGCTGGGGTGCCGGCCAGCTCGAAGACGAGATGCGGCGCAACAGCTGGATCAACGTCGGTGCGGCGCCGGAGATCATTTTCGACACTCCCGTCGAGCAGCGCTACGACAAGGCGCTGTCGCTGCTCGGCATCGACGCGCGCATGCTGAGCCAGGAGGCGGGGCACGCATGAGCGCATCGCTCACTGCGAATACCTCAGCTCCCCGCTCATTCCTCGCTTTTGATTTCGGCACGCAACGCATCGGCGTCGCGGCGGCACACCGTCGCTGCTACCGGCTCGGCTCGCTTCGACGCCATTGGCAAGCTCATCGCTGAGTGGAAACCCGATGCGCTGGTGGTCGGCATACCCTTCCACCCGGACGGCGCGCCGCACGACAATACCGAGCGCGCGCGGCGCTTCGCCCGCCAACTGCATGGCCGCTTTCATTTGCCGGTGCACGAAGTGGATGAGCGCTACACGACGACGGAAGCGCATGCCGCGGGCGCGGCCGATGTCGATGCTGCCGCCGCGGCGATCATCCTCGAGCAATTCCTGAGAACCCTTCCATGAGCACACTCCATCTCGATGCCGAAGCGCTGTACCGGGACCTGGCTGGCGGCGTGCGCGGGTTGCTGCAGCCGAACGGTGCGCTGGTGGGCATCTGGTCGGGTGGTGCCTGGCTGGCCGAGCGGCTGCAGCAAGATTTGAAACTCGAGGGCGACTGCGGCGTGATCTCCAGCGCAATGCACCGCGACGACTTCGACAAGCGCGGTCTGAGCAGCGATGCCGGGCAGACGCGCCTGCCGTTCGAGATCGAAGGCCGGCACGTCGTG
>VBCQ01000106.1:1244-8608 GCA_005882155.1 Betaproteobacteria bacterium | reverse complement strand
GCCGGCGTACTCGGCCGCGCGCATCACGCTGCCGCCCGCGCGACGCTTGTCGCTGGCGCGCGACGAGGCCGGTCGCTTCAGCTTCAACATCGAGGAAGGCGAGTGATGCGCAACCCGCAACTCAACAAGCACGGCGAGCTGATCCACCTGCTGTCGATCGAAGGATTGCCGCGCGCGGTGTTGCACCAGCTGCTCGACACCGCGGGCAGTTTTCTCAGCGTCAACGAGCGCGAGGTGAAGAAGGTGCCGCTGCTGCGCGGCAAGAGCGTGTTCAACCTGTTCTTCGAGAACAGCACGCGCACCCGCACGACGTTCGAGATCGCGGCCAAGCGCTTGAGTGCCGACGTCATCAACCTCGACATCGCGCGCTCGAGCACCGCCAAGGGCGAGAGCCTGCTCGACACGATCGCCAACCTGTCGGCGATGCACGCCGACATGTTCGTCGTGCGCCACAGCGAGAGTGGCGCACCGTACCTGATCGCGCGCCACTGCGCGCCGCATGTGCATGTGGTCAACGCGGGCGACGGGCGCCATGCGCATCCGACGCAGGGCTTGTTGGACATGTACACGATCCGCCACTACAAGCAGGACTTCGCGAACCTCGTCGTCGCGATCGTCGGCGACCTCGTGCACTCGCGCGTCGCGCGCTCCGACATCCATGCACTGACGACGCTTGGTGCGGCCGAGGTGCGTGCGGTCGGCCCGAAGACGCTTGTTCCCGGCGACTTGAAGGAGATGGGCGTGCGCGTCTGCCACGACATGGCCGAGGGGATCCGCGATGCCGACGTGATCATCATGCTGCGATTGCAGAACGAGCGAATGAGCGGCGCGATGTTGCCGAGTGCGGGCGAGTTCTTCAAGAACTACGGCCTCACCGAAGAGAAGCTCGCGCTCGCCAAGCCCGACGCGATCGTGATGCACCCGGGGCCGATCAACCGCGGCGTCGAGATCGACTCGGCCGTGGCCGATGGCAAGCAAAGCGTCATCCTCCCGCAGGTCACGTTCGGCATCGCGGTGCGAATGGCGGTGATGTCGACGATCGCCGGCAACAATCCTTGAGGACCCAACTCGAATGAAGATCCTCATTAAGAACGGCCGCCTCGTCGACCCCGCATCGGGGCGCGACGCGATCGGCGACGTGGCGATCGCGGCCGGCCGCGTCGTCTCGCTCGGCCAGGTCAGCACGGACTTTCATGCCAACCGCGTCATCGACGCGACGAACCTCGTCGTCGCGATCGTCGGCGACCTCGTGCACTCGCGCGTCGCGCGCTCCGACATCCATGCACTGACGACGCTTGGTGCGGCCGAGGTGCGTGCGGTCGGCCCGAAGACGCTTGTTCCCGGCGACTTGAAGGAGATGGGCGTGCGCGTCTGCCACGACATGGCCGAGGGGATCCGCGATGCCGACGTGATCATCATGCTGCGCTTGCAGAACGAGCGAATGAGCGGCGCGATGTTGCCGAGTGCGGGCGAGTTCTTCAAGAACTACGGCCTCACCGAAGAGAAGCTCGCGCTCGCCAAGCCCGACGCGATCGTGATGCACCCGGGGCCGATCAACCGCGGCGTCGAGATCGACTCGGCCGTGGCCGATGGCAAGCAAAGCGTCATCCTCCCGCAGGTCACGTTCGGCATCGCGGTGCGAATGGCGGTGATGTCGACGATCGCCGGCAACAATCCTTGAGGACCCAACTCGAATGAAGATCCTCATTAAGAACGGCCGCCTCGTCGACCCCGCATCGGGGCGCGACGCGATCGGCGACGTGGCGATCGCGGCCGGCCGCGTCGTCTCGCTCGGCCAGGTCAGTACGGACTTTCATGCCAACCGCGTCATCGACGCGACCGGACTCGTCGTCGCGCCAGGCCTCGTCGAGCTCGCAGCACGGCTGCGCGAGCCGGGACACGAGCACGAAGGCACGCTCGAAAGCGAAATGGCCGCCGCAGTCGCCGGTGGCGTGACGAGCTTGGTCTGTCTGCCCGACACCGACCCGCCGCTCGACGAGCCGGGACTCGTCGAAATGCTCAAGTTCCGCGCGCGCAACTTGAACCAGTCGCACCTCTACCCGCTCGGCGCGTTGACGCGCGGCCTGGCAGGCGAGGTGCTCACCGAAATGGCCGAGCTGACCGAGGCCGGCTGCGTCGGCTTCTCGCAGGCCGAGGTGCCGGTGAAGGACACGCTGGTGCTGCACCGCGCGCTGCAATACGCGGCGACCTTCGGCTACACGACATGGCTGCGGCCGAACGACGCTTTCCTCGGCACCGGCGTCGCAGCGAAGGGCGCATTGGCCACGCGCATGGGCCTTGCGGGCGTGCCGGCGATCGCCGAGACGATCGCGTTGAACACGATCTTCGAGCTCGTGCGCGACACCGGCGCGCGGGTTCATCTGTGTCGACTGAGCAGTGCCGCCGGCATCGAGCTGGTTCGCCGTGCCAAGGCCGAGCGCCTGCCGATCACCTGCGACGTGAGCGTGAACCATTTGCATCTGACCGACGTCGACATCGGCTACTTCAATGCCGCGATGCGGCTCACGCCGCCGCTGCGCCAGCAGCGCGACCGCGACGCGATCCGCGCGGCCTTGGCCGACGGCACCATCGATGCGCTGGTCAGCGATCACACGCCGGTCGACGAAGACGCGAAGAACCTGCCGTTCGCCGAAGCCGAGCCCGGTGCCACCGGCCTCGAGCTGCTGCTCGGCTTGGCCTTGCAGTGGGGCGACGAAATGAGCCAGCCGCTCGCGCGCAGCTTGGCAACGATCACCAGCGCGCCGGTCGCCGTGCTCGGCGAGTCGCTCGGCTCGCTCGCCTCGAGCGCCGGCCGTCTCGTCGAGGGCGGCGTCGCCGATCTGTGCCTGTTCAGGCTCGATGAGCGCTGGACGGTGTCGCCCGCTTCATTGAAGAGCCAGGGCAAGCACACGCCGTTCGCCGGCCACGAGCTCGCCGGCCGCGTGAAATGCACGCTGGTCTCGGGCCACGTGGCGCACGAGGCGTAGGGCCTGCTGACGCCAAATGCGTGTCCACGTGACTCAGGAAAGGCCCGCCCGCAAGGCGCAAAGCGCAGACGTGGTGGTGCTCACGGCGAGCATTTGCAACGCGGCGGGCGGGCCTTTCCTGAGCCGCCGAAGCGAAGCGCCTCTGCAAGTGCGCAGCGTAGGCGGCTCAGTCTCGCGCCTGCACTGCACAACTGCGCAGGTGCTTCGCTCCGGCGCGAGATCACCCGAAGGGCCGGGTGCTGGCGGGCCGCAGGGCGTCGTTGCGGCCTCGTTGTGTGCCAAAGGCACACGGCCTCGGCCACGCCTAGCCCTGCGGCCCGCCAGCGCCCGGCGTGGGCACGCATTTGGCGTTAGCAGGCCCTAGCTTGCGCAGCGCATTGGCGGTCTGGCGACTCGGCTTCGCAGTCGTGCATCTGTTGCACGGCACGCTGATCTGTCTCGTCATCTTCCCGTTTCTTGCGCGGCCGAAGCGGATGCAGCGCGTCGGCTGGTGGAGCGCGCGCATGTTGCGCTTGCTCGGCGTCACGCTGCGCCCCGTCGGCGCGCCACAGCTGACGGCGACGCTGCTCGTCGCCAATCACATCTCCTGGCTCGACATCCTCGCGATCAACGCGGTGCATCCAGCGCGCTTCGTCTCGAAGGCCGACGTGCGCGCGTGGCCGCTGCTCGGCTGGCTGATCGAGTGCGCCGGCACCTTGTTCATCGAGCGCGAGCGCAAGCGCGACGCGCTGCGTGTCGTCCACCAGGTCGCGCAGGCGCTGCAGTCGGGCGACACGATCGCGGTGTTTCCTGAAGGGACGACCAGCGACGGGCAGGGCCTGCTGCCGTTTCACGCCAACCTGCTGCAAGCCGCGATCGCCACCGCGTCGCCGGTGCAGCCGATTGCGCTGCGCTTCAGCGATTGCGACCATCGCGTCAGCCCGGCCGCGGCCTATGTCGGCGACACGAGCCTCTTGCAATCGGTGTGGTGGATCGTGACCGCGCGCGGACTCGTGGCCCATGTGGCATGGTTGCCAGCACAGATGAGCGCCCATCTCGACCGGCGTGCACTCGCGCAGCGTTTGCGCGGCGACATTGCGCTGGCGCTCGACGTGACCGAGTCGCGTGAAGCGGCGTGAAACGCGCGTGATGCCGGGCTCGCAAACCATGTGTGCGCCGGCCTGATTCAGCGGCATACTTTCGCCCATGCAACTGGTCAAACTCGTGCCCAGCATGGTCAGGCTCGGTGAGCCCTTGCCCTGGGACATACGCGACGATCAGGGAAAGCTGCTGCTGTCGCGCGCGCATGTGATCAACGACGCGACCCACCTTCAAACCTTGCTCGAGCGCGGCGCGTATGTGAACGCCGAAGAGGCGAAGGCTTATGCGATGGCGATGGCCAAGGCTGCGGCCGCCAAGCGCGCCGAGTCCGAGCCGCAGCGTGCCGTGAGCCTGTTCGCGCTGTGGGAGCGCGCGCTGTGGCAGCTCGACCGGCTGTTGCGCGGCGCGCAGGAAGAGCCGGGATTCCCGGCGCGCACCGAAGAGCTCGCGCGTCACGTCATGTCGTTGACCGAGCGCGACACCGACATCGCGATCTACCTCGCGGTGCGCCAGGACCCGAAGCGGCTGTCGATCTACGGCCTCGCGCATGCGACGCATTGCGCGATGGTCTGCATGCTGATGGCGCGCCGCATGGGCTGGGACGAAGACAAGGTGCTGACCTTGATGAAGGCCGCGCTGACGATGAACATCGCCACGCTCGACTTGCAAGGCAAGCTGGCGGTGCAGGGCGTGCCGCCGACGCCGGGACAATCGGCGATTCTTGCCGAGCATCCGACCAAAGGCGCCGAGATGCTGCGTGCGGCCGGTGTCACCGACGAAGCCTGGCTGCAGGCCGTCGCGCAGCACCACGAGCGAACCGATGGCAGCGGCTATCCCGCGAAGATCAGCGAGCCGAGCGAGCTCGCGCAGGCGCTGCGCCATGTCGACGTCTTCATGGCGAAGATCAGCCCGCGCACGATTCGTCCGACGGTGCCGGTGCAGCAGGCGGCACGCGAGCTGTTCCAGCAGGACAAAGGCGGCCAGATGGCGGCGGCGATCATCAAGGAGTTCGGCATTTATCCGCCCGGCGACTTCGTCAAGCTGAAGTCGGGCGAGCAAGCGGTGGTGGTGCGCCGCGGTGCGAGCGCGACGACGCCGCTCGCTGCGAGCATCACCGACCGCAAAGGCATGCCGGTCGTCACGTCGACGGTGCGCGACACCGCCAAGCCGGAGTTCGCAGTGGTTGCGCCGATCAGCGACAAGGGTCTCGTGTTGCGGGTGCCGCCGGAGAGGCTTTACGGCTTGCCCGAGTGATCGGGCAGCGTCAGGCCTTTCCTTGCGCCGCCACCGCGGCCGCCGCTTTCGCCACCGCGTCCGCATCGCCGAGGTAATAGCTCTTGATCGGCTTCAAGTCCGCGTCGAGCTCGTAGACCAGCGGGATGCCGTTCGGAATGTTCAAGCCGACGATGTCGGCGTCGGAGATTCCGTCGAGGTACTTGACCAGCGCGCGCATGCTGTTGCCGTGCGCCGAGACGAGCAGGCGCTTGCCCGAGCGGATCGCAGGAGCGAGCTCGTCGTTCCAGTACGGCAGCACGCGCGCGACGGTGTCTTTCAAACATTCGGTGAGCGGAATGTCTGCGGGATTCAGGTCGGCGTAGCGAGGGTCGTGGCGCTGGCCACGCGGATCGTCGGTCGGCAGCGGCGGCGGCGGCGTGTCGTAACTGCGGCGCCAAATCAGCACTTGCTCGTCGCCGTATTGCTTGGCGGTCTCGGCTTTGTTCAGCCCCTGCAATGCACCGTAGTGGCGCTCGTTGAGGCGCCATGAATTGACGATCGGCAGCCAGGTCCGGTCCATCTCGTCGAGCGCATGCCACAGCGTCCAGATCGCGCGCTTGAGCACCGAGGTGTAGGCGACATCGAATTCGTAGCCCTGGTCCTTCAGCAATTGCCCGGCGAGCTTGGCCTGCTCGACGCCGGTCTCTGTGAGGTCGACATCGGTCCAGCCGGTGAAGCGGTTTTCCAGATTCCAGGTCGATTCGCCGTGGCGGATGAGGACGAGCTTGTACATGGGTGAGGCACTCGGTGCGGTTCGATGGTGAAGCGGCGAATTCTATAATCCGCGCTTTTGCCAACGCGCATCCTTCACCTGGGCGGCCCCGTGAAATTCATCATCGACAACTGGTTTCTGTTCGTTGCCGCGCTCGCGTCGGGCGGCTTGCTGCTGTGGCCCGCGCTGTCGCGCAACATGGGAAGCGCGAAGGTGTCGGCCACCGAAGCGGTGATGCTGATCAACCGCGAGAAGGCGGTGCTGATCGATGTCAGCGAGCCCGCCGAATACGCCGCAGGCCATGCCGCCGGCGCGAAAAATGTTCCGCTCGCGGGCCTCGAGTCTTCCAGCGATCTGCCGAAAAACAAGGCCTTGCCGCTGGTGGTGTTGTGCCCGACCGGGGCGCGCGCATCACGCGCGGTGACTATCCTGCACAAGCTGGGGTACGCGAATTGCCGCGCCCTTGCAGGTGGCCTCGCCGCGTGGCGCGACGCCAATCTGCCGGTGGAACGGTCGGCTTGAGTCCCCGGTCGAATAGACGATGAACATGGCCAAGGTCAAGATGTACACCACGCTGCTGTGCCCGTTCTGCGTGCGGGCGAAGATGCTGCTCAAGCAGCGCGGCGTGGCCGACATCGAAGAAGTCCGCGTCGACCTGCACCCTGCAGAGCGGCAGACGATGGTGCAGATCACCGGCCGGCGCACGGTACCGCAGATCTTCATCGGCGACACGCATGTCGGTGGCTGCGACGACCTGATCTCGCTCGACAAGCGCGGCGGCCTGATGCCCCTGTTGGCCAGAGCTGCGTGACGCATCGGCCGCTACGGCCTCGGTGATAATCGGCTACACAGCTCGCACCATCCCGGTCGCGGGCTTTGTTTTCATCGCGAGACTTTCATGGCCGACAGCAACCCCACCCCCGTCTTCCAGATCCAGCGCGTCTACCTCAAGGACCTGTCGCTGGAGCAGCCCAATTCGCCCGCCATCCTGCTGGAGCAGGAGCAACCCAGCGTGGACATCCAGCTTGGCGTCGAGGCGACTCCCGTGGCCGAAGGCATCTACGAAGTGGCCGTGACCGCCACCGTGCAGACCAAGATCCAGGACAAGACCGTGTTCCTGGTCGAGGCCAAGCAGGCCGGCATCTTCGAGATCCGCAACGTGCCCGAAGACCAGATGGGTGGCGTGATCGGCATTGCCTGCCCCCAGATCATCTATCCCTACCTGCGCGGCAACGTGGCTGACGTAGTCACCCGCGCCGGCTTCCCGCCCGTGCACCTGGCCGAGATCAACTTCCAGGCCATGTACGAGC
>VBCQ01000106.1:0-932 GCA_005882155.1 Betaproteobacteria bacterium | reverse complement strand
CTGGCCGAGATCAACTTCCAGGCCATGTACGAGCAGCAGCAGGCAGCCGCCCAGGCGGACGGCAACTCGCTGCCGCAGTAAGCCGGTCCATTCCCGGACGATGTGATTTGCGCCCAGGCGCGTCGCATCGCTGTGGTACAAGAAAAGAGGCCCGAGGGCCTCTTTTTTTCATCAACGTCGCTTCTTCAACGTCGAGCAGATATGAACATAGTGGTGATTGGCGCAGGCGCCTGGGGCACGGCGCTGGCGATGAGCGCGGCCGCGCGCGGTGACGGGCGTGTCGTGACCCTTTGGGCGCGTGACGCTGCCCAGGCGCAGGCCATGCGGGACAGCGGCGAGAACGCGCGCTACCTGCCGGGCGTGGCGCTGCCTGCCGCGCTGCAGGTGGTGCATGGCGAGATCGACGGCCATCTGGCGGCCGCCGACCTGATCGTGATCGGCACGCCCATGGCTGCCCTGCGCGAATGGCTGGGCCGGCTGCAGCATGTGCCCGCACCCGTGGCCTGGCTGTGCAAGGGCTTCGAGGCCGTGCCCGCAGGCGCTTCGGACGCCGCCCACGGCCTGATGGCGCACGAGGTCTGCGCCGAGGTGGCGCCCGATCTGCTGTGCGGCGTGCTCAGCGGCCCCAGCTTTGCGGCCGAGGTGGCGCGCCACCAGCCCACGGCCCTGGTGGCAGCCAGCCGGCATGCCGAGGTCAATGACGCCCTGGTCGCGGCCTTCCATGGCGATGCCATGCGCGTCTACGCCAACGCCGACATCGTGGGCGTGGAAGTGGGCGGCGCCGTGAAGAACGTGCTGGCCATTGCCACCGGCCTGTGCGACGGCCTGCAGCTAGGCCTGAACGCCCGCGCCGCGCTGATCACGCGCGGCCTGGCCGAGATGACGCGTTTGGGCCTGGCCCTGGGCGCGCGCACCGAGACCTTCATGGGCCT
>VBCQ01000469.1 GCA_005882155.1 Betaproteobacteria bacterium | reverse complement strand
CCGCGCCCGACCTCGATCGGCTGGCCGAATTGAAGCGGCAGTTCGGCGTGGCCGAGGAAGCGCAGCGCGTCGCCGATGGGCGGCTGCATGAGCTGACCGAACAGGTGCCGGCGCTCGACGAAGAGCGTCGCGTCAAGCAGGAGCAGCTCAACGCCGAGAGCGGCAAGCAGGCCGATCTGAGTGCGCGGCTCGATGCACTGCGCGCGCTGCAAGAGAAAGTGCAGACCGAGGGAAAGCTCAAGCCGTGGCTCGCCAAGCACGGCCTCGACGGGCTGCAAGGCCTCTGGACTCGGGTGCACATCGAGTCGGGCTGGGAAACGGCGCTCGAGTCGGCGCTGCGCGAGCGCCTCGGCGCGCTCGAAGTCGGCCGGCTCGAAACGGTGCGCGCGTTCGCCAGCGACCCGGCGCCGGCCAAGCTCGCGTTCTACACGCTGCCGCAAGCGGCGATCGCCAACACGCACCAGACCTTGCCGCGCCTGTCCGATCTGCTGCGCTTGGGCGACGCCGGCTTGAAGGCGCTGCTCAACGACTGGCTCGAAGGCGTCTACACGGCACAGAACATCGACGAGGCGCTGGCCGCGCGCGCCAAGCTGACGCACGGCGAAGTGATCATGACGCGCGACGGCCATGCGGTGAGCCCGTTCGCGGTGGCGTTCTATGCGCCGGACTCCGAGCAGGCCGGCATGCTGGCGCGCGCGCAGGAGATCGAGCATCTGCAGCGCGAGCTCCGGGCCCAAAGCCTGATCGCCGAGGAGTCGCGCAGCGCGATGGTCCGCGCCGAAGCGGCGTACACCGACGCGTCGCTGCGGCTGGTGACGGCGCGGCGCGATTCGACCGACGCGCAAACGCGCGCGCACCAGTTGCAGGTCGAGCTGTTGCGCCTGACGCAGCAGGCCGAGCAGACGAGCGCGCGGCGCGCCCAGCTCGAGGCCGAGCTCGCGGAAGTCGATGCGCAGCTCGAAGAACTGAGCGAGCGCAGTGCCAGCAGCGAAGCGCGCTTCGAAGAGCTCGACATGCAGCTCGGGACGACGCAGGAGCGTCATGCCGAGCTCGACGAAGCGGTGATCGCCGCCGAGCGCCAACTCGCCGAAGCGCGCGAGCAATTGCGCGCGCTCGAGCGGCAGGCACAGGAAGCACAGTTCGCGTCGCGGTCACTGGTCGCACGACGCGCGGAGCTCGAGCGCAGCATCGAAACGGCGGGTCAGCAAATCGCGAGCAACGAGCAGTCGGCGGCACAGTTGCACGACGAGCTGACGCGTCTGACCGACGCCGCCGCGCAAGCCGGCCTGCAGACCGCGCTCGCGCTGAAGCTCGAGCGCGAAGCCGCGCTCGGTGCCAAGCGCAGCGAGTACGACGACCTGACGCTGCGTCTGCGCCGCGCCGACGAGGAGCGCCTGTCGCACGAGCAAAGCCTGCAGCCGCTGCGCGACCGCATCACCAAGCTGCAGCTCGAGGAGCAGGCCGCGCAGCTCGGCGGCGCGCAGTACATGGAGCAGCTCACCGCGGCGAACGTCGATCTCGATGCGTTGGCGAAGAACGTCGCCGACAACCGGGTGAAGCTGCAGGGCCTGCAAGGCGAGATCGACCGCATCAATCGCGACATCGCCGCACTCGGCGCGGTCAACCTCGCGGCGCTCGACGAGCTGACGGCGGCGCGCGAGCGCAAGAGTTTTCTCGATGCGCAGTCGGCCGACTTGAACGAGGCGATCACGACGCTCGAAGGCGCGATCCACAAGATCGACCTCGAAACGCGCGACCTGCTGGGCAATACCTTCAACCAGGTCAACGAACATTTCGGCCGCATGTTCCCGAGCCTGATCGGCGGCGGCACCGCGCGCCTCGTGATGACCGGCGACGAGATCCTCGACGCCGGCGTGCAGGTGATGGCGCAACCGCCGGGCAAGAAGAACAGCACGATCCATCTGCTGTCGGGCGGCGAAAAAGCGCTGACCGCGATCGCACTGGTGTTCGCGATCTTCCAGCTGAATCCGGCGCCGTTCTGCCTGCTCGACGAGGTCGACGCGCCGCTCGACGACGCCAACACCGAGCGCTACACCCAGCTCGTCAAAGAGATGGCGCAGGGCACGCAGTTCCTCTTCATCAGCCACAACAAGATCGCGATGGAAATGGCCGAGCAGCTGATCGGCGTGACGATGCAGGAGCAGGGCGTGTCGCGCATCGTCGCGGTCGACATGGAAGCGGCCGTCAGCATGGCGGAAGCCGCGTGATCGCGTGCCGGCGATGATGAGCAACCTCACCGTCGCGCTGGCTGCGCTCGGCGGCGTGGTGCTCGCCGGCGTCGTCGCGCATGGTGCCTGGCAGGCGCGTCGCGCCGGGCCGAAGCGCGCCGCGGTGATGGAGCCGCGCAGCGAGCCGCGCGAGCCGGTGCTCGACAGTCAAAGCACGGTGCCTGCGGTGGCCGCCATTTCGTTGCCGCCGGTGACGATCGAGCCGCGCGTCGTCAAGCGGCCGACCGCGCGCGTCGACGCGTTGATCGACGCGATCGCCCCGTTGACGCTCGAAGCGCCGATCAGCGGCGAGATGGCGTTGATGCACCTTCCGACCACGCGCCGAGCCGGCAGCAAGCCCTTCCTTATCGAAGGCCTGAACGCCGAGACCGGCGAGTGGGAAGCGGCAGCTCCCGGCCAGCGCTACGGCGAGTTCCAGGCCGGTGTGCAGCTCGCCAATCGCAGCGGCGCGCTGAACGAAATCGAGTACTCCGAGTTCGTGCAGAAGATCGAGACCTTCGCCGAAGCCATCGGCGCGATGGCCGACTTCCCCGACATGCTCGATGTCGTCGCGCGTGCTCGCGAGCTCGACGCGTTCGCCGGCGAGCACGATGCGCAGCTCGCGGTGCACTTGCAGGCGCGCTCAGCTGCGTGGAGCATCGGCTACATCCAGCAGCACGCGGCGCGTCACGGCTTCGTCCCCGGTGCCGTGCCCGGCCGGCTCGTGTTGCCGGCGACCGAAGAAGGCGCGCCGCCGGTGCTGACGCTGACCTTCGACTCGCAAGCCGCACTCGCCGACGACCCGAGCCGCGCCGCGGTGCGCGACGTGACGCTCAGCTTCGACGTGCCGCAGACCGACCCGAAAGCCGAGCCCTTCGTCGCTTGGCAGGCGAGCGCGCAAGCCTTGTCGCTCGGCATGGATGCGGCCATCGTCGACGACAATGGGCGGCCTCTGAGCGTCGAAGGATTCAACGCCATCGGCAGCGAGCTCGGGCAGCTGTACCAGACGCTCGAGTCGCGCGATTTGGCAGCGGGCTCGCCGGCAGCGTGGCGCTTGTTCAGCTGAGCGTTGCGTGTCTTCGGTGGCATTGCTGGTGTT
>VBCQ01000468.1 GCA_005882155.1 Betaproteobacteria bacterium | reverse complement strand
TTCGATTGCGGATGGCTGTTGGCCTCTTCGTCGGTGAGCTGGCCTTCGTCGACGAGCCGCTGGACAAACGAATGGTCGACGGTTCGGCTCACCATGTCGGGGCCGCGAAAGTGGTACACGCGCGAGTCGCCGGCGTGGATCAGATCGCATTCCCGCGACGGGCTGATGAGGAAAGCCGCGACGGTGCTGTGCGGCTCCTCTTCCGAGGTGATCGCCGTCAGCTTGATCATCAAATGCGCTTCCATCACCAGCTGCTTGAGCGCTTCGCTGGCGTCGTCGCGGCTCGGCGCATAGCGCTCGAACAATTGCTGCGCGGTGAGGAGCACCTGGTCGGCGGCTTTGCGCCCGCCGCTCTTGCCGCCCATGCCATCGGCGAGGACGCCCAACGCACAGCCCGGCACACGATCGTGCGCAATGATTTGCACCTGATCCTGCTGGTAAGCGCGGTCACCGCGGTGTATGCCGGTCGCAGCCGACAAGCGGTAGCCTTGCATCGTCGTGCTCATGGTCGAAAACTATAATCGGTTTGCACTCATCCCTCTGTCCGCCAACTCGCGAATTAATGGACGACAACCTGCATTCGCTGCCACGGCGGCTCATCGAGCTGCGCATCGAGCATGCCGATCTGGACAGTCTGATCGATGACGTATCGATCGACGGGCATCAAGACGACCTCGTTCTGCGGCGGCTGAAGAAGCGCCGGCTGTTGCTGCGCGACCAGATTTCGCGAATCGAAGCGGAGCTCGACCCGCCGGAACCTGCATGACGCCTCTGCGCGAGGCGGTCGGTGACGCATTCGGACCCGAGGGTGCGTTGGCCCGAGCCGACGTGCGCTACGTCGAGCGCGATGTGCAACTGCGCATGGCGGCGGCCGTGGCGGTGGCGATCGACGAACGGCGCGCGCTGGTCGCCGAGGCCGGCACCGGCGTCGGCAAGACCTTCGCTTATCTTGTTCCCACCTTGCTGTCGGGCGCGCGGGCGCTGATCAGCACCGCCACGAAGAGCCTGCAGGATCAGCTCTTTTTGCGCGACCTGCCGCGCCTGAAAGACGCATTGCAAGTGCCGGTCACGATCGCGCTCCTCAAGGGCCGCGCGAGCTACTTGTGCCTGCACCGCATGAAGCAAGCGCGCCAATCGGCGCAACTGCCCGACCGCTGGGCCGTTCGCACGCTGGCCAAGGTGGAGCAGTGGTCGCAGAGCACGGCGACCGGCGACCTCGCCGAGATGCAAGGCCTCGACGAGCGCAGCAGCGTGATTCCGCTGGTGACCTCGTCGCGCGAGAACTGTCTCGGCTCGGAGTGCCCCGAGTACCGCCAGTGCCACGTGATGAAGGCGCGGCGCGATGCGATGGCCGCCGACATCGTTGTCGTCAATCACCATCTTTTCTTTGCCGACATGGCGCTGCGCGACAGCGGCGTGGCCGAGCTGCTCCCGAGCGTCAACGTCGCGGTATTCGACGAGGCACATCAGCTGGCCGAAGCCGGCGTGCAGTTTCTCGGCACCACACTGGGCAGCGGCCAAGTGATCGACTTCGCGCGCGACATGCTCGGCATCGGTCTGCAGCAAGCGCGCGGACTGGCGCCGTGGCAGGACCTCGCCGCGCTGTGCGATCGCGCGGCGCGCGAGCTTCGCATCGCGTGCGCCGGGGCGATGCGCGATGTGCGCGGCACGCTCAAGCTTCGCTGGGACGAGCGCGCGGGTCGCGATGACTTCATCGCCGCGCTTGACGCTCTCGGCAAGGCGTGCGACGGCGCGCGTGAAGCGCTCGACACGGTCAGCGAAATCGCGCCCGACTTCGTCAAGCTCGCCGAGCGTGCGCTGCAGCTGGCATCGCTCGCGCTGCGCTTTGCCGGCGACGCCCAGAGCGGCAACGTGCGCTGGATCGACCTCACGCCGCACCAATGCCGCCTGGTCGAATCGCCGCTCGACATTCGCGATGCGTTGCGCGAGCAGATGGCCGCGGCGCCGAAGACCTGGGTGTTCACATCGGCGACCTTGGGCGACGACGCTCGCCTGTCATGGTTCACCGACTCCGCCGGTCTCGACGACGCGACCGTGCTGCGCGTCGGCAGCCCGTTCGATTACGCTGCGCATGCGCGGCTGTATGTGCCCAAGGCGTTTCCGAAGCCGAACGAGCCGGCGCATGCTGGTGCCGTCGCGCGGCTCGCTGGCGAGTGCGCGCGAGTTCTCGGCGGACGAAGCTTCGTGTTGACGACCACGTTGCGCGCCTTGCAGGCGATCGGCGACGCGCTGCGCGCCGACTTCGAAGCACGCGGCGACAGCATCCAGGTGCTGCTGCAGGGTCAAGCGCCGAAGCGGCAGTTGATGCAGCAGTTTCTCGCCGAGCCGCGCTCGGTGCTGGTCGGGTCGCAAAGCTTCTGGGAAGGGATCGACGTTCCCGGTGATGCGTTGCAGTGCGTGCTGATCGACAAGCTGCCGTTTCCGCCGCCCAACGATCCGCTGGTCGAGGCGCGCGTGAAGCGGCTCGAAGCCGCGGGCCGCAATCCGTTCAACGACTACTTCGTCGCTGAAGCGGCGGTGTCATTGAAGCAAGGGGCTGGTCGATTGATCCGCAGCGAGACCGATCACGGGTTGCTTGTGATCTGCGACCCGCGCATGGCAGGCATGAGCTACGGCCGGCGTCTGCGAGCGGCTTTGCCGCCGATGAACGAGCTCGCCAGCGAAGCCGAGGCACTCGACTGGCTGGCGAGCCTGGCGGCGCATCACGCCGCCTGAGAGAGTTGCTGATTACGCGGCCATGCGTTGGCCAGGGCGCACCGTCGTCTGATCCGGGTCACGATCGAGCGCGCACCACGCGTCGGCAGCGCCGCGAACAGTCGTTTGATCGGGATCCCGCTCGACGGCGCACCACGCATCGGCCGATGCGCGCGCGTTCGTCTGATCGGGGTCACGCTCGACCGCACACCAGGCTTGCGCAGCTGCGCGCACCGTCGTCTGATCCGGGTCGCGCTCGACCGCACACCAGGCCTGTGCAGCCGGGCGCACTGTCGTCTGATCCGGATCGCGCTCGACCGCGCACCACGCGTTGGCCGACTGACGCACCGTCGTTTGATCGGGGTCGCGCTCGACCGCACACCATGCGCCGGCGGTCGGCAGCTCTTCGCCGAACTCGCGTCGATACAGCTGGCGCATCGTTTCGCCGGCCACCTTCTGCGCGCGTGCATCGTCTTCGCCACGCAGGCCGAGATACGGGAAGTGGTGCAGGAAGCGGCCAAAGGTCGCGTCGCAATCCTCGGCGTACTTGCGTGTGTCGAGGATGTGGGTGTGCCAGAAGCGATCGATGTCGCGGCTCGGCGCGAGCGTGAGATGCGGGTACTTCGCGCTCAAGATCAGAAAGCGCTTGTAGGCCGTTTCCATTTGGTCGGCGTATTCGGTGGACCAGCCGTAGCCGTCCTCCTTGCAACAGGCTTTGAACTTGATGGGTCCGAGGTCGAGCGCCTCGATTGCTTCAATCGTTTGATCCCGGGTCGGGATGCTCGTCGATATTCTCATCTTGACTCCTTTGGTGGTGGACCCGAGAAGCGCTGTTGGAATGCCGGGGCGAGCGGGTCCGCTATGCCGCAGCCGCTTTTGGACATTGATCGTGAAGGTGACGCGTCATGAAGGCGACTACGTCGGCCGCCGGCATGGGTTTACACAGGAAATAGCCCTGGATCTGGTCGCAACCGTGGGCACCCAGGTAAGCGAGCTGCTCGGCAGTCTCGACCCCTTCTGCGACCACTTTCATCCCCATTCCATGAGCCAGACCGATGATGCCGTTCGCGAGCGCGGCTGCGGTTTCGCTGTGCGTGAGATCCTTCACAAATGATCGGTCAATCTTTACAGTTGACAAGGGGAAGCGCTGCAAGTACGAGAGCGACGAATAGCCGGTGCCGAAGTCGTCGATCGCGAGTTGCACACCGGTCGCGCGCACCTCGTGCAACAGCGCTGCGGCATGGCTCGGGTTCTGCATGATCGCGCTCTCGGTGATCTCGAGCTCGAGCAGCGATGCATCGAGCTTGCATTCGCTCAGCACCGACGCGATGTCGG
>VBCQ01000467.1 GCA_005882155.1 Betaproteobacteria bacterium | reverse complement strand
CGCGGCCCGCAGTGCCCACGGTGGCTGCTTCTGCGACCGGTGTGGCAGCGCTGAATGCGGTGCCCGCAAGCGCTGCGCCGCGCAGCAAGACAAAGCTGATCGCGCGAAGCGATGTGAGCGGCGCGTCGGCAGCGGTCACCAACGTCGCCGCCGAAGAGACCCGCTCAGGCGTCCGTGCGCCGGCGGCGCGCGGCGATGAGCCGCTTCCGCCTCGCATGCGGCCGGCCGGCGCGCACAGCGCGGCACCGGTGCGCGCAACGCCTGCCGGGCCGCCTGAGCCTGTCGAAGGACCTGAGCTTGTCGAAGGGCCCGAGCATCCTGAGCCTGTCGAAGGACCTGAGCTTGTCGAAGGGCCCGAGCATCCTGAGCCTGTCGAAGGACCTGAGCTTGTCGAAGGGCCCGAGCATCCTGAGCTTGTCGAAGGACCTGAGCTTGTCGAAGGGCTGGTGCGCACGCAGAGGCTTTTCTTTGCGTCTCTGCGTTGAATGAATTGATTTTTGGACAGGGTGCTAGGGTTTGTCCGAGCCCGACGCGTCACGCAGGCGCCAGACCTTGCGCGATGCTTCGGCTATATCGGAAGGCTTGATTTGCCAATGACCCAGGAGCCGCCGTGTCGAATGTTCCCGCCGATCGTCCCCATCTGAAGAATTGGCCCAAGCGGCTGCCGCGCGAGCTGGTGCTGCCCGAGACCTCGCTTTGGGTCAACATGGACGTGGCGGCGCGGCGCTATCCGAACAAGCCGCTGTACGTTTTCTTCGGCCGCGAGCTCACGTTTTCGCAAGCGCATGCGCAAGCCGAGGCGATCGCCGGCTGGCTGCAAAGCGTGGGGGTGAAGGCGGGCGACCGCGTGCTGCTGTACATGCAGAACTGCCCGCAGTACGCGGTGGCCTATTACGCGATCCTGCGCGCCAACGCGGTGGTCGTGCCGGTCAACCCGATGAACCGCGCCGACGAGTTCACCCACTACATCACCGACCCGCAAGCGAAGGTCGCGATCTGCAGCGTCGACCTCGCCGCCCAAGTGGCCGCGGCGAATGCCGAAGTGCCGGCCGCCGAGCGACTCGAGCAGGTGCTCGTGACGCGCTACACCGATGCGATGCCCGAAGGCGCGATTGCCGCCGACCTCGCGCCGCCACCTGCGATGGACACGTGGCTGCGCAACGACCCGCCGCTGCCGGTCGACGTCAACGCCAACTACCTGCGCTGGACCGATGTGCTCGCGATGCGCCTGGTGCCCGGTCCGCACACCGCCCGCGCCGACGACATGGCGCTGCTGCCCTACACCTCGGGCACGACCGGCAACCCCAAGGGCTGCATCCACACCCACCGCACGTTGATGTGCAACGTCGTCGGCGGCGGCGTCTGGGGCTACGTCGGCGCCGACACGGTGAGCCTGGGCGTGGTGCCGATGTTCCACATCACCGGAATGATGTACGGCCTGCTGTCGCCGGTGTTCTACGGCAGCACGGTGGTGCTGATGCCGCGCTGGGACCGTGAGCTCGCCGGCCGGCTGATTTCGCGCTACCGGGTCAGCCACTGGACCTGCATCCCGACGATGATCATCGACCTGTTCGGCAGCCCGAACTATGCGCAGTTCGACCTGACCAGCCTTCGCTATCTGAGCGGCGGCGGCGCGGCGATGCCGTATGCGGTGGCCGCGCGACTGCGCGACGAGTTCGGGCTCTTGTTCGCCGAGGGCTATGGCCTCACCGAGACCGCAGCGCCGAGCCACGCGAACCTGCCCGAGTGTCCGAAGCTGCAATGCCTCGGGATGCCGATCTTCGGTGTCGACTCTCGTGTCGTCGACCCGATCACGCTGAAGGAGTTGCCGTCCGGCGAAGTCGGCGAAATCATCACCTGCGGACCGATGGTCTTCAAAGGCTATTGGCGCCACCCCGAGGCGACCGCGGCGGCGTTCATCGAGTTCGAAGGCAAGACCTTCTTTCGCACCGGCGACCTCGGCACGATGGATGAAGACGGCTACTTTTTCCTCACCGATCGCTTGAAGCGGATGATCAACGCGAGCGGCTTCAAGGTGTGGCCGGCCGAGGTCGAGCTGCTGCTGTACAAGCACCCGGCGGTGCAAGAGGCCTGCATCATCGCCGCGCGCGACGCCTACCGCGGCGAGACGGTCAAGGCGGTCGTCGTGCTGCGCACCGAAGCGAAGGGCCAAACGACGCCGGAAGACATCACCGCCTGGGCGCGCGACCACATGGCTGCCTACAAGGTGCCGAAGATCGTCGAGTTCGTCGACACGTTGCCGAAGTCGGGCGCGGGCAAGGTGATGTGGCGCCAATTGCAGGACCAGGAGATCGCCAACGCCAAGGCCTGAAACAGGGTTTTGCGGGATCTCGCTTTGCGCTGCATGAGGCGGATAATCGCGACCCTCTCTCCTCTCCCGTCAATCATTTGCACAAGGAGCTCGTCATGAAGACTCTGTCCATGTTGGTCGCTGCAGTTGCACTGGCGTTCGCCACTGGCGCGTACGCACAGGAAGTCAAGCTCATGTTGAGCGGCGACGCTGAAGTGCCGGCGGTGAAGACCACGGCGGCGGGCAGCGGCACGATCACGGTTGGTGCCGATAAATCGGTCAGCGGCTGGGTCACGACGACCGGTGTCGCGAGCACCGCGGCGCATATTCACGAAGCCGCGCCGGGCCAGATGAACGGCGGCGTCATCATTCCGCTGACCAAGGACGGCGACAAGTACACCGTCCCCGCCGGCGCCAAGCTCACCGACAAGCAATACGAAGCGTTCAAGGCCGGCAACCTGTACGTCAACGTGCACAGCGCCGCCAACCCGGGTGGCGAGATTCGGGCGCAGCTGAAGCCGTAGGCAGCATGCGCGTCATCCTCGCGTTGGTGGGGATGACGGAGTTTCCAACGCGAAGACGCCAAGCTCGCCTGATGCGCGGACTTCCTCCCTCTCCCTCTGGGAGAGGGCTGGGGTGAGGGCTAGCTGCGCATCCACTGCCTTGCCTTCACCCTAACCCTACCTAGGAACCACCCTCGCGGTCCGTTCGCACTGAGCCTGTCGAAGTGCAACGATTCCCTTCGCGGGGATACCAGCGCCTACTGGAACTTCTGCGCCCGATACGAAAAATAGCCGTTGCTATACGCGCTCGGGTGCAATGTCAGCTGGAACGACAGCGCGCCGCTCGCAGTGTCGAACTCCGAGACGTCGCTGGCTGCGCCCAAGAACTCGCCCCAGCCGACCAGCACCTTGCCGTCGGCGAACAGCTGCGCGCTGCCGAGGTTGAAGCTCGCGTGTGCGTCGGACGTGAAGGCGGCGAAACCGGGCAGCGCCGGATTCGTCGTCACCAGCGTCTTCGTCGCTTCGTCGAGGTTGAAGGCGAGCGCGCGCGAGTTGCCGTCGGCATTGTTGTCGTCGAACACGGTGAGACGCCCGTCGGCTGCGCGCCGCGCGTGGTGCTGGTGCGAGAACTTCTGCGTCGCGCTCAAGCCGAACTGGTCGCACGGCCCGCCGAGAATCCAGTCGACGGCGCCGTCGCTGCGCCGGATCTTCAACACCGCGTCGAGGTACTTGAACGAGGCGATCCAGTTCGTGTCGGCATCGACCATCACCGAGTTCCAATGTGCATAGTCGGCGCCGTTGTTGGCGGCGAAATCGTTGTGGCTGGTCGAGCAGGCGTAGAGCTCGGGATGGTCGGTCGATAGCCAGCTGAACACCGCAACGCCGTTCTGGATTTCCTGCAGCCCCGCGCCGCTGACGAACAGCGATTGGCCCGGCAGCGCTGGAATGTTGCTCACGGTCTTGGCCGCGTAGACGCCGAGGATGTAGTGCCCGTCATCGAGGATCACGTGGTCGTGCAGGTCGACCGCATAGGTGTTGCCGTCGGGGAAGGGCAGCGCCGTCACCTTGGCGAGCAGGTTGAAGCCGGCGTCCATCACGCGGATCGCGCTGTCGGCCGCGTCGTAGAAGCTGTAGCGAATCGCGCCGCCCGGAATGATCGTCTTCTTGAAATCGTGGATCTTCAAGCCGGGCCGATTGCGGTAGTAGTACTTGAGGCTGCCGTCGCTCGCGACGATGTAGGCGTAGGGCGCGGCAAACCCTTGCGGGTCGAACGGCGTCAGGTACAAGTCGCCGGGCTCGGGGTTGCTGTTGGTGCCCACCGTGTACGGCGGATGGTCGACGGGGCGCGCACGCAGCGTGTAGGTGGCGATTGCGCCGCTGACGTTGTCGGTGACGGTGATCGTCGCATCCGAACTCGAATCCAGCGTTGCGAACGGGATCGTGACGTACTGATTCGCTCCAACCGTGCTGCCTGCTGCGGCCACACTGATGTTGCAGCCGGCGCACGAAAAGCGTAGCTGCGCGCTGCCGCCCTTCAGGTTCGCTTGCAGCGCGAGGAACTGGTGCGTCGGGTCGTTCGAGATCAGCCCGGCGCCGCCGACGCCGATCGCGTCGACCGAGCTCAAGAGATTGGAGACTGTGCTGTTGACTTGAGCCGGCCCCGACGACGAGTAACCGCCGCCGCAGCCGCCCAACACCGCGGCAGCGACCCACGGTGCGAGTCGGACGAGGAGTTGATGGGCATCGAGGATCATGGCCGTTCCTTTGAAGCCTGACATCGCCTCCCCGCCATTTCTGAGTCTATTCTCGGCGCTGCACCGGAGGTTCACCACCATGCATCTCGAAGGCTCTTGCCATTGCGGCGCGGTGACGTTCAGCGTCGAAGCGCACAGCCCCGTGCCGTTCATGCATTGTCACTGCTCGATCTGCCGCAAGACGGCGGGCAGCGGCGGTTATGCGATCAACCTCGGCGCTGCAGCCGACAGCCTGACGGTGCGCGGCCGCAAGCACATCGGCATCTACCACGCGGTGATGCGCGAAGCGGGCAAGCGCGCGACGCGGTCGAAGGCCGGCCGCTGTTTCTGCCTGAAGTGCGGCAGCGCGCTGTGGCTGTGGGACCCGCGTTGGCCCGAGCTCGTGCACCCGCATGCGTCGGCGATCGACACGCCGTTGCGCAAGCCGCCCGAAGTCGTCGAAGCGGCGCTCGCCTACGCAGCGCCGTGGGTCGACGTGCCGCGCGGTCCGCGCCATGTGCGTTGCGAGCAATGGCCGGCCGAGTCGCTTGAGGAGTGGCACAAGCGACATCGGCTGTGGAGCCCGTGACTGACGCGGCGCGTCAGCTCGGCTTCGGCTGCTTGACGATCCGCAGATACGGCTTGGGCGCTTTCCAGCCCTGCGGGAACAGCTTTTTCGCGTCGTCGTCGTTGACCGAGCCGGCGATGATCACGTCCTCGCCCTGCTTCCAGTTCACCGGCGTGGCCACCTTGTGCGCCGCGGTGAGCTGGATCGAGTCGATCACGCGCAGGATCTCGTCGAAGTTGCGCCCGGTCGTCATCGGGTAGGTCATCATCATCTTGATCTTCTTGTCCGGGCCGATCACGAACACCGAGCGCACCGTGGCGTTGGTTGCCGCGGTGCGGCCCTCGGAGCTGCCGGTCTCCTCGGCGGGCAGCATGTTGTAGAGCTTGGAGACCGCGAGGTCGGTGTCGCCGATCATCGGGTACTTGGGCAGATAACCCTGCGTCTCCTCGATGTCCTTGGCCCACGAGTTGTGGTTCTCCACCGGGTCGACGCTCAGGCCGATGATCTTCGTGTTGCGCTTGCCGAACTCGGAGTCGATCTTGGCCATGTAGCCGAGCTCGGTCGTGCACACCGGGGTGAAGTCCTTCGGGTGGGAGAACAGCACGGCCCAGCTGTCGCCGATCCATTGATGGAAGTTGATCGTTCCCTGCGTTGTCTTGGCGGTGAAATTGGGGGCTAGATCATTGATGCGCAGTGACATGTTGAGCTCTCCTTGTCGACATTGAGGATCGGTCCCTGTGGCGAGTTCGTTCCGCGCCGAAAAACGCCGCAACTTGAAGAATAGCTCTGCCGTCGCGCAATAGCCAACTCCAGCAGGTCTTCAGCGACTCGACACGAGCGCACGCCACCACCCGCCCGACAGCACGAAGCGCGGGAAGGTGAGCCACTGCTCGAAGAACAAGCGCGCGACCGCCTGGCCGGGCCCGCTGAACGGCTCCGGCGGCACCGTCTCGATGCGATGGCCGCGGCCCTGCAACGCGAGCGACACCAGCATGCCGCCGGCCGCTGCCAGCGCGACCCACGGTGCGCCGCGCAGCAAGGCGAACACCAGCGCGACGTTGCTCGCGAGGAACAGCGGCACCGCGACAATGTGGATCAGCAGATTGGTGCGACTGCCGTGGTAGCGCGGGTAGCCTTGCCATTGCCATTCGAGCAGGCGAGCGAGCGTCATGCGAGTTTCTCCTGGTTCCATCTACTGCTGGTGACACGCCACGCAAGCGAAGGTCGACTTGCCCATCATCGCCGCGCCTCCCGCCTTGGCACTTCCCGGCTGAGCGAAGACTGCGACGTTGGCCTGCGCGTTCTGGATCCGCGCTTCGAGCAGCGGTGCGAACTTCCAGCTCGCGTACTCGGGCGTGAGCTTGGCGTTGGCGTAGATTTTCTGCGCAAGCTGCCAGTCGCCTGACTTGACCAGCATGTCGCCGAGGTTCAGGAAAAATCCTTCGAAGTTGTGCGGCGCGATCCACGAGTTCCAGCACACGCGCTTCTTGCCTTGCGTGGTCGCGAGGCGCATATAGCGCTGATAGTCGGGGTTGCGGCGGTCGATCTTCTCGCCGACGCATTCGTCGAGATTGCGCCATTGCCACTCCAGGCCGTCCTTGAAGCGCTGCGAATCGGCCGCCTGGCCGCTCATCACATAGCCAGCGGTGAACAGGTTGAACTCGGGCCACGCATCCACCGACGAGAGCAGCGTGTAGTAGCCCTGGCGCGTGGTCTTCTCGTCCTTGTGAATCGATCCTTCGGCCAACATCGCCGAGGCGAGGAAGCCGAGGAAGCGCGCGTCGGACGGATCGAGCGCCACCGCCTCCTGGAAGTACTTGCGGGCCATCACCGCATGATCGGTGACCGTTGGCGTCGGCTTGGCGAGCCGCGCGTTCTCGGCCAGCGACCAGATGTGCAGCCAGCCGACATGCGCCGCGGTGAGCGCGTCGTTCGGGGTCTCGAGGTAGGCCGCGGTCATCGCTTCCATCGCCTGCGGAATGGCGTCGTAGTCGCCGCTGTGCAGCGTATTCCAGAACAGCTTGTCGGCGCGCTGCGCGAGCTCGCTGCGACTCGACGCAGCGACCTTGGCCGGCGCGGTCTGCACGGCGACGTAGTTGCAGCCGGCGAGCGTCGCGGCGATGGATGCGCTGACGGCAAGGACGGCGATGCGAAGTGGATCCTTCATCGAGCGACTCCAATGTTCAGGTGTTGAGCGACGCTTGCGGCGCGATGCGCATTGTCTGTGCCGAGCGTGACAGCCGCCACAAGGCCAGACCGCGGGCGAAGAAGCTGCCGCTGAGCAGACCATACAGGGCACTCGTGGCGCAGGCAAACACGAGCTGGTCGCGCAGGCTGGGGTCGATCGCGAGCGACACGCCGACGGCGAACTTGGTGCAGAAGATCGCGAGGATCAGTGCCATCGGCAGCCAGCTCCCGGGAATCGCGAAGCGCTGCGCGGTGGCGTCCCAGCGAACGCCGCGCGGAACACCGAGCGCGAAGTTCAGCGCGACGGCGATCGCCACACCCGTGGCCCAGATCAGCAGCGCCAACGCACGCCCGCCGGTGGTCGACACGACGCCGTACAGCGACAGACTGATCATCACCAGCGGCACGCTGATCGCGCGCCTGAAGCCCACGATGCGCGCTCGTGCCTGGGTCAGGCCCAGCGCGATGAGCGCGGCGAGCAGCAGCCACACCCATGAAGGCGTGCGCGTGAGGATGAGGAGGATGAGGCTGGTGCTGGACATGGCAATCTCCTGAACGGGATGGGGATGAGCGCAATGTGCTTTGGCGCGACGCTCGCGACGAGTGCAACGCGACGGAATGCGCGCCGGCGGCGCGAACTGCGTCTGCTGCGGTGCAAGACGCGCTCGCCGCGCAGCGGCCGCTGTGCAGGATGTTGCCCACTGTTGCAACAGCAAAGCTTGCCTTGCAGATTGGCGGTGGTAATTTCGAGCCAGCCGGGAGCAGTCTTTTTTAAAAGGTGCTCATCATGAATCTGCAACGCCAACTCGGCTTCGCATTCGCCACTGTGCTGCTCGTCCTCATCGGGGCCTGCGGCGGCGGCGGCGGTAGCGCCGGCAGCAGCAGCAACGACAGCGGGACCCTGCGCGTCGCGCTGACCGACGCCCCCGCCTGCGGCTTCGATGCGGTCAACGTTACGATCGAAAAGGTGCGCGTGCACACGAGCAGCAGCGCAAGCGACACCGACTCGGGCTGGTCGGAAATCGTTCTGAGCCCGGCCAAGCGCGTGAACCTGCTGACGCTGCAAAACGGCGTGCTCGCCGAGCTCGGGCAGGTGCCGCTTGCGACCGGCAGGTACACGCAGATGCGCCTCGTGCTCGCTGCCAACGATGCGACGACGCCGCTCGCGAATTCAGTCGCTCCGACCGGCGGCAGCGAGGTCGCACTCGCCACGCCGAGCGGGATGCAGACGGGACTGAAGCTGAACGTCGATATCGACGTCGCGGCGAATCAGATCGTCGACGTCGTGCTCGATTTCGATGCTTGCAAATCGGTCGTGCGGGCCGGCAACTCCGGCAACTACTTGCTCAAGCCGGTGATTAGCGTGACCCCGCGCTTCATTTCCGGCGTCAGCGGTTTCGTCGCGACGACACTCGCCAACGGCAACACGACGGTCTCGCTCGAGCAGGCCGGCGTCGTCATCAAGTCGACCTCGCCCGACAGCAGCGGCAACTTCCTGCTGCAGCCGGTGAGCCCAGGAAGCTATGACCTCGTGCTGCCTGGGCCTGGGCAGGCGACCGTCGTGATCACCGATGTCGTCGTCGCTGCCGACCTCGTGCGCTCGATCAACACGACGAC
>VBCQ01000466.1 GCA_005882155.1 Betaproteobacteria bacterium | reverse complement strand
AGTGCTCGACGCTGTGCTGCCAGCTGAGCGTGAGCGGGCTCGCGACGCGCAACAGCAGCGCGGACGAGAAGGCGACGGCGATGCAGATGTCCATCGCCGTCAATGCAGCAAGCCGATCTCGCGGAAGTAGCGCTCGGCCCCCGGGTGCAAGGCGATCGGCCGGCTCGCGAGCGCGTGATCGCGCGCGATGTCGCGTGCCGCGAGGTGCGATCCCTTGAGCTCGGGCAAGTCGGCATACAAGGACTTGACCGCGGCGTAGACGAGCGCGTCGGGCACGTCGCTGTGGGTGACCAGAAAGTTGATCAGCGCTGCGGTGTGCACGTCTTGCGTCTGGCCGCGGTAGGTGTTCGCGGGAATGGTCACCGGCGCGAAGATGCCGCCCGACTTGCCGATCAGCTCGGGTGTGATCGGCACGATGTCCACCGGCACCGCGGCGGCGAGCTCGGCGACCGCCTTGACGCCGAGGCCGGCCGACACGATGACGGCGTCGAGCTGGCCGTCGCGCATCAGCGCGACCGCATCGTTGTACGGCAGATAGTCGACGCGCCGCAGGTCGGCGTAGCTCATTCCCGCCGCGCCGAGCAGAACGCGCGCATTCAGCTCATTGCCGCTGCGCGACGCGCCGACCGACACGCGCTTGCGTCGGAGGTCTTGCACGCTCTTGACGTTCGCGCTCTTCAGCGCGACCAGGTGCAGGTAATTGGGAAACAGCGCAGCGACCATCCGCAAACGGTCGCGCGAGCTCGGGAAGCCCGCCTCGACGTTGCCCTTGAACGCGTCGGACATCACGTCGCCCTGGCCGAACGCGAAGGTGCCGCGGCGCTGCTGCAGCAGGTTGAAGTTCTCGACCGACGCCTGGGTCGATTGCACGACGACGCGGCTGCCGGGAATCGCGCGCTCCCAGATCTTTGCGAGCGCGATGCCGAGCGGGTAGTACACGCCGCCGGTGTTGCCGGTGAGCATGACGATCTCGGTCTCGGCCAACGCCGGCCGGACGCAGCCCATAAGCAGTATCGCCATGGTGAGCCAGCGTCTCATGAGGTAGTCTCGACCCGATCTGTATCGTCGTTGGAAGGCGGGGGCCGACTTGTTGTCGAACGCAGATGCGGGGCCAGCATGCTGAGCCGCGTGTCGATCAAATTCAAGGTGCTGATCGCACCGCTGGCCGTCATGCTGCTGTTCATGGGGCTGTCCGGCGGAGCCATCTGGCTGCTGCGCAGCCAGGGCGAAGCGTTTCGCGACGTCGTCGGCAGCGCCTTCGATTCGGCCAATACCACAAGCCGCATATCGCTCACCGTCGCCGGCATCCATTCCGACATCGTTCGCCATGTCGCCTTGCTCGGCACCGGCCAAGATGCTGCCGCCACGTCGAACGAGCTGCGCGAATCGCTGCCGAGCCGCTTCGACAAGGTCGAGGCCATGCTGCAAAGCATCGAGACCAACGCACCGTCGGTGGACAAAGACCTTCTGCACGATGTCGCGGACTTCCTCTCGATTTACCGGATCGTCGCCACTCGCGTGACGCAGATGCCGGCGTTGAACCCGACGCTCGTCAGCACGCTGATGGCTCACTACAGCCAGCTCGATGTCTACCTGCACCGCCTCGCCGAGGTCACGATTCTCGCGGCGAAGGACAAGCAGCAGCGAACCGAAGCGTTCGTCGAGCGATCGGTCAATGTACTCCTGCTCGGCGTCGCTCTCACCTTCGCTGCCGGGCTGGTCGCGACCTGGCTGATCGGCCGCGCGATTTCGCAGCCGCTGACCGAGATGACAGGCGTGATGTCGCGCCTGGCGCAAGGCGAATACGACATCCGCGTGCCGGCGATGAACCGGCGCGATGAGGTCGGCCTGATGGCCGGCGCGGTCGAGGTGTTCCGCGAGGCGAGCATGAAGCTGCATCAGCGCGAGACCGAACTCGCCCACACCGTCGAGCGCCTGGCCGTCATGCGCGACCAGGCCGCCGAGGCAAGCCGCGCCAAGAGCGAATTCCTCGCCAACATGAGCCACGAATTGCGCACGCCGCTCAATGGCATCCTCGGCTACGCGCAGATCCTGCAGTGGGACCAGAGCCTGAACACCAAGCAGCTGAGCGGCCTGTCGACGATCGAGAAAAGCGGCCAGCATCTGCTGACGCTGATCGACGACATTCTCGACCTCTCGAAAATCGAAGCCGGCAAGCTCGAGTTGCGCGCGGCGCCGCTGGCGCTGGCGCCGTTCCTGCAAGACATCGTCAACATCATTTGCATGCGCGCCGAGCAGAAACAGCTGCAATTCACCTACGATGCCGACGACGAGCTGCCCGCGATGGTGCTGGCCGACGAGAAGCATCTGCGCCAGGTGCTGCTCAATCTGCTCGGCAACGCGACCAAATTCACCGATCGCGGCGAAGTCGGCTTGCGGGTGACGAGCCTGCCCGGTGGCGACGAAGCCGCATTGATCCGCTTCGAGGTCCGCGACAGCGGCATCGGCATCACCGACGCTGATCTGCGCACGCTATTCCAGCCGTTCCAACAGGTCGGCGACATCGAGCGCCGCCGCGGCGGCACCGGCCTCGGCCTTGCGATCAGCCGCCAGCTGGTGCGGCTGATGGGGTCGGACATCGCGGTGACCAGCGTGTCGGGGCAAGGCAGCGTGTTCGCGTTCGAATTGCGCTTGCCGCTGGCCGCGCTGCCGGATGCGCCGCCCGCGGACCGCATCGTCGTCGGCTACGACGGCGAACGCAAGAAGGTGCTCGTTGTCGACGATGTCGAAGAAAACCGCATGGTGCTCATCGACATGCTGCGCCCGCTCGGCTTCCTCACCTACGAGGCGCACAACGGGCGCGAAGGCGTCGAGCGTGCACAGGCGCTGCAGCCCGACCTGATCCTGATGGACAACGTGATGCCGGTGATGAACGGCCTCGACGCGACGCGCCTCTTGCGCGAGCTGCCGGCATTGAAGCACGTGCCGGTGCTCGCGATCTCGGCCAGCGCGTCACAGGCGGATCGCGACATTGCCGTCAAAGCCGGCGCCACCGATTTCGTCACCAAGCCGTTTCGCGCGACTGAGCTGCTCGCGCTGCTCGAGCAGCATTTGGGAATTCGCTTCAATACGCGCTAAGTCAAATCAAGCTCTACAGCAGTCGGGCCTGAACATCGACATCAATTGCCCAACGTACGAGCGCGCAGCCGGATAGCCGCTGCCGTTGCCGAACAACCCGACGGAGCGCGGCCGGTCGGCGCCGGGGCGATGGCGATAAGTGCCGAAGAGCTGGTCCCACAGCACGAGCGCGCTGCCGAAATTGGCGTTCGCCTCGCTCGGCTCGCTCGAGTGATGCCAGCGGTGTACTTCGTTGGTGCTGAAGACGTAATTCAAGACGCCGCTGCGCAGATCGATGTTTGCGTGCTGCAGCATCACCACCGGCTGCGTGATCGCGGCGACAGCAAGCAGCACATCGACCGGCACGCCGATGAGCCACAACGGCAACACGCTTGCGAGGCTGTTGATCGCATGGTTCAGCGGATGGAAGCGAAAGTTGTTGAGCCAGTAGAGCCGCCGGCTGCCGTGGTGCAGCGCGTGCAGCCACCACAGCGACGGGCTGCGGTGATGCCAGCGGTGCGACAAATACTTCGCCAATTCGATCCACAGCAATGCGGCGATTACTTGCAGCACGAACGGCGCGTCGAGCGCAGCGACCTGCCACGGCGCATCGAGCCCGCGCAGCAGTGAGAGCGCAAAGACCGGCATCAGCGCCTTCAATGCGGGATCGACGAGGCCGATCAGCACCGCGGCGCTGAAAGCATCGGTGCTCGTATCTCCTTGCGGCTCATTCCATGCCGCGTCGAACGGCATCACCCGCTCGAGCAGCGCCGCGACGAGCAGCGTCGCGACGCTGGCGGCGAGGACGACGCCTTCGAGCGAGAGGCCCCACGCCCTCGCGAGCGCGAAGGCCGACACACTGCCGGCGACAACGAGCCCATACAGATTCCGCGCAATGAAGGCTTTCATCGCAACGCGCCTCAGCCGCAGCCGCAGCCGGAGCCGGCATTCACCGGGACAGCGACCGGCTTGCCGCGCGGCGTGTCGGCGACGCCAGATGCACAGCAGGCGCTTGAAGTCTTCGCAGCGGCCTGATGCTCGCCGAACAGCGGCACATTGGCGAGGGTGTGAAATTGCTCCCACGCGACGCCCTGCGGGTCGGTGAGCCAGTACTTGTCGCTGCGCGCGTAGCAGCAGGTCGTCTCACCTTCGTCGAGCAAAGCGAGGTCGGCCGATTGCGCACGCGACTTCAGCTCGGCCAACTCGTCGGCGTTATCGGCCTGGATGCCGAGGTGGTCGACGCCGCTTTTGCTGCCGCGCGAAGAGATCGCGAAGTTGATCCGCGGGTCGTCGAGCATCCATTTGGCGTAGTCGACTTCATGGCGGGTCGGCTCGGCGGCGAAGAGCTTCGAATAGAAGGCGATGCTCTTGTCGAGGTCGTCGACATGGACGTGAACGTGAAAGCGTTTCATGGCGGTTTCTCCGGCGGTGGTTGAATTGACACTTCCATGATAGTTGAACTATTGAATCCATGCAAGTCCCGCCCGACTCAGCACCGGAGCGGCCCCGATAATCGCGCGCATGCACTTGCTGATCCCTTTCGCGTCGGCCGTGTCGGAGGCCAGCACGCATGTCGTCCGCGATCTGAATCTGCCCCATCTGACCAAGCTTCTCGCTCGCATGACGCCGGCGCAGCGCTTCGGGACCGACGAATACAGCCTCAGCACGCCGCACGAGCGTGCGCTTGCCGACGCGCTCGGCTGGCACGGCGACGACGGTGCCCTGCCGTGGGCGGCGCGCTCGGCCGCGGCCGACGGCATCGCGACGCACGATCATGCCTGGGGCCTGCTCACGCCCGTGCATTGGCATGTCGGGCGCGACCACATCAGCTTGCTCGACCCGGCAGCGTTGAAGCTCGCCGATTCCGAATCGCGACAATTGCTGGACGCCATTCGACATCTGTTCGACAGCGAGGGCTGGATCGTCGAGTACGGCGCGACGACGCGCTGGTACGCGGCTCACGACACGCTGGCCGGCCTCGCCTCCGCGTCGCTCGATCGCGTGATCGGCCGCAATGTCGATCTGTGGTTGCCGAATCATCCGAAGGCACGCGGGATCCGCCGCTTGCAAAACGAGGTGCAAATGCTGCTCTACAACCACCCCATCAACGACGAGCGCGAGGCGCGCGGTGAATTGGCGGTCAATTCGTTCTGGTTGAGCGGCTGCGGCCGCCCGCAGCCAGCCACGCCACACGAAGCATTGGAGATCGACGACAGCCTGCGCGCGCCGCTGCTCGCCGACGACTGG
>VBCQ01000464.1:476-2536 GCA_005882155.1 Betaproteobacteria bacterium | reverse complement strand
GTTGCCGGCCTTGGGCGACGGCTCATGCGGAGCCGCAAAGGAGTCGACCATGCGCCATGCGAACCGGCCCGCCGGGCCAGGCAAACTGACAAACGAACGGCGCGACGCCGTCGTCGAGCAGGAAGAGATCGACGAAACGCTGGACGAGGCACAGGGCGTCGCGGACTCTCCGCCGCGCGACCCGACGCGCAGCGCGCGCCAAGCCGAGCGCGATGCACACGCGAAGCCGCGCGGCAACGATCGCAGCGGCATCAGCGCCAATCGTCGCAGGTCTTGATCACAGACAGACACCGTTCGCACCGAGCTTGTCGAAGTGCCGGCGTCAGCCGTGCAGGCACTTCGACAGGCTCAGTGCGAACGGGAGGGGATGTTCGCGGGAGAAACTTTCAGCCTCTCAACCCAACACGCTCTTCGTGTGGCTGAATAAGTTGCCCGGGTCGAAGCGTTTCTTCAACGCCGCCAGCCGCTCGAGAACCGGTTTTCCGTACGCCGCCTCGATGCGATCCCGGCCCTCTTCCTCGGTCAGGAAGTTGATGTATGCGCCACCGGTCGAGAATGCCTTCGTCGCTTCGAAGCAGTCGCGCGCCCAGCGTACGTTGGCGTCGTCGTCGGCCGGGTTCTCCCACGAGCTTGCGATGTTGATGACGAAGCCGGCATCGCGGTTGCCGACCGGAGAGTGATCGGCCGGCAGCTCGCCGAGTGCGCCTTGCAGCTGGAACAGCAGGATCGCCGAGTGCGGTGAGCGAATCTTCTGCGCGTGCGCGATGGCCACATCGATCGCCTCGGTCTCGAGGCCGGGAAGGTAGTGCGACTTCCAGTAGTAGCGTCGCCCCTTCGGCTGGGTTGCGTCGAGCAGGCATTGCATTTGCGTATACGGCCGCCGCGTCACGATGTCGGCCACCGGCTTGCCGAACGAGCGCAACGGCGCAATGAGCTTCTCGCCGCTGTCGATGCTGCCGGCGTGACAGACGAAGACGGCGACGATCGGCTTGCCGTGAATCTCCTTCGGCAGCCACGGCGCCGGCGGCGCGATCCGCAGCACGCCCACGCAGGTCATCTCGCGCGGCGTCTTCGCGCTGAACTCGCGCAAGAAGCCGAGCACGTCTTTCGCATCCTCGGCGCGCCACGCGATCGCGCCGCCGAGAATTTCCGGGCCGACCGGGAACAGCTTGTATTCGAACGAGGTGACGATGCCGAAGTTGCCGCTGCCGCCGCGCAGGGCCCAGAACAGATCGACGTTCTCGTCGGCCGCGGCGCGCACCACCGTGCCTTCGGCGGTCACGACTTCGAGCGACGCGAGGGTGTCGCAGGTCCAGCCGTATTGCCGCGTCAGATAGCCGAAGCCGCCGCCGACCGTCAGGCCGGCGATGCCGGTCGTCGAGACGAAGCCGAGCACCGCTGCAAGGCCGTGCAACTGCGTCTCGCGGTCGACGTCGGCGAGCGTGCAACCCGGCTGCGCGCGCGCCGTGCGCGCCCGAGTGTCGACAGAGACGCCGCGCATCGCCGACAGGTCGATCATCAGCCCACCGTCGCAGACCGCGAGCCCGGCAATGTTGTGGCCGCCGCCGCGCACCGAGACGAGCAAGCGGTGCTGGCGTGCGAAGCGAACGGCTTGCACGACGTCGGTCGTACCGGTGCAACGAACGATCAGGCCCGGCCGGCGATCGATCATCGCGTTCCAGATCTTGCGCGTCTCTTCGTAATCGGCCGCGCTCGGTTCGATGACCGGCCCGCGGAATCCCGCCTTGAACGCTTGCAGCATCTCAGGAGTGATCTGCACGCTGCTGCCGTCGGCCGCTTTCAGTTCGATCGCCATGATGAGCTCCTCGATGGGGTGACGCTGAAGACTACGACTCCTTCTGTCGCGAATCCATCCGCCGATCTGACAATTCTGTGCAGGCTGCGCGTGGCAGCGCCGAATCATCAGAAATGACTAGTCACGCAGCAATCCATGGCGGACCGCGAACGCCGCCGCCTCGGCGCGGTTCGACGCCTGGGTCTTGTCGAGAATGTTGCGCACGTGGATCGCGATGGTGCTGGCGCTGCGGCACAGCGCGTCG
>VBCQ01000464.1:0-382 GCA_005882155.1 Betaproteobacteria bacterium | reverse complement strand
CGGCGAGCAGGGTCGCGGCGCGATCGCGATCGCCCGCGCGCGAGCGCTGCATCAGCATCGCTGCGAAATCGCAGCGCGAACGCGCGAGCCAAGGCTTGCCGCCGCTGCTCGTGTCGAGCGCGATGGCGCGCTCGAAGTGCCGCTCGGCCGCGTCCCAGCGCTGCAGCGTCGCCGCCAACAGGCCGAGGACGCGGCCCGCGGCGCCGAATGATGCGGTGTGGCTACCGAAGACGATGTTGCGTTCGGCGTAAGGCAGCAGCAGCTCGTACAGCGTGGCGGCACGCGGCGCGTCGCCGAGCCATGCGCAGACCTCGGCGAGGTAGGCGATGCTCGCAGCCCAGATCGCATCGCGCGCGAGGCCGGCAAAGCCGCCGGCCGCGAG
>VBCQ01000108.1 GCA_005882155.1 Betaproteobacteria bacterium | reverse complement strand
GGCGCGGCCGACGATCAAGCCGAGCAAGTCGGGATCGAAGGGCTTGGCGAGGAAGTCGTAAGCGCCGAGGTCGATCGCGCGCAGCGCGTTCGCCTGGTCGTTCTGGCCGGTCAGCACGATGACCTTGACGTTCGGGTCGAACTCCAGCATCTGGGCGAGCAGCTTGAAGCCTTCCTGCACCGTGTCGGGGTCGGGCGGAAGACCGAGGTCCATCGTCACGACCGCGGGCGTATGGCGGCGGAACTGCCCGAGCGCAGCCTCACGGTCGCTGGCCGTCACCGACTCGAAGCGGTCGAGCGACCACTTGATCTGCTTTTGCAGCGCCAGATCGTCTTCGACAATCAACAGCGGCGGCCGTTTTTCCGATGTCATAGCGCGAGTATCGCTTCACGCTGCGGCATGGCGAATCCCCAACCCCAGGGGCGCCGCCGCGGCTCGCCCGGTTGGCGCGGAGCGCGAATCGGCAAGCAAAAGTAACCCCAATCCGGAGGGTGCCGACGCTGCGCTGTCAATCCCCCGATCCCGTGGATTCGCACGCTGGCAGCGACTGTCGGGCCGCTGAAGCGCAGTGCGGCTCGCCGGGTGGGCGATTCAACTCGATACACATCGACGCTCAACGAAAGCCCTCATTGCACCGACTATCACGGGTACGAGAGCGGGGGAGTCCCAAAAGTCGTCCATCGACGATCTCAACGCTTCAGGTCTTGGGCATGTCATTGCGGCTGGCCGCCGCAACGGCAAGGAGTAAATGTTGTTCAGCAATACCATCATCACGGCGCCCTACGAGGGCAATTCCAACCTGATGCCGCTCATCCTCGAGGAGACCCAACCGGCTCCGCTGGCCGAAGCGAATATCGGCCATCGACTGTTCAAGATTCGCGCCGCCGACTGCGATGGACGCCGCAGCTCGGCCAACATCCTGGTGAGCCGGATGTACGCGTGGCGCGGCTACCAGAGCACGGTCGCTCCCGCTGCCGCGGTCGACAGCAACAACCGGATCACGCTGATCGCCGAAGACCACAACGACACGATCGGCACGATGAGCATCGGCTTCGACCGTCCGGAAGGGCTGTTCGTCGACGATCTGTTCCCCGCCGAAGTCGAAGCGCTGCGCCGCGAAGGGCGGCGGATTTGCGAGTTCACGAAGCTCGCGGTCGACGGCGTCGTGCGCTCCAAGCGCGTGCTGGCATCGCTGTTTCACGTCGCCTACATCTATGCCCGTCGGCTGAAGGGCTTCGACTGCCTGCTGATCGAGGTCAATCCGCGGCATGTGCGCTACTACGAGAAGATGCTCGGGTTCAAGACCATCGGTCCTGAGCGCTTAAACCGCCGCGTCAACGCACCCGCGGTACTGCTGTGTCTCGACTTCGCGCATGCGCATGCGCAGATCGAGCGCTTTGGCGGACAGCCGGAACTGGGCTCGGTAGAACGCTCGCTCTATCCGTACTTCTTCTCGATCAAGGAAGAAGCCGGCATCGTCGGACGGCTGCAGTTCACCGCGCTGCGCGATGTCCGGCGTGCGACGCCGCGGCGCATGCCGTCGCCGTATCGCCTCGACGACGAGCCGCTGGCGCAAGAGCAGACGCCTCGGAGTGCGCCGTTGCAGCGCGCGAACGCTCTGCGTCCATAGCGACCCCACGCACGACCCAGCGGTCGTGTAGGGTCGCCGCCATGCACAGCGCGCCCCCTCGCTTGACGAATCCTCTTGCGGCCTGGCTGCTCGCCGCGCTGCTTGCCGGCTGTGCCAGCGCCCCGCGGCCGTCGACGCCGATCGCGCCGCCCACTCCGGCACCGACCGCTGAGCGCGACGGCCCGGGCCTGAACCCGCCGCCCGATCTCGCGAGCGTGCCCGACGCCGAGCCGCGGCTCGAGCCGATCCGCGTCGGCGGACCGAACAAGCCCTATGGCGCGCTCGGCCGCGACTACGTCCCGCTGACGGCAGACCGCGAGTTCAGCGAACGTGGGCTCGCGTCGTGGTACGGCCGCAAGTTCCATGGTCGACCCACGGCGAGCGGCGAGCCCTACGACATGTACGCGATGACCGCTGCACACCCGACGCTGCCGATCCCGAGCTACGTGCGCGTGCGCAACCCGGCAAACGGTCGCGAGGTCGTGGTGCGCGTCAATGACCGCGGGCCGTTTCATGCCGGCCGCATCATCGATCTGAGCTACGCGGCCGCGTTCAAGCTCGGTGTGCTCAAAGGCGTCGCGCCTGTCGAGTTGTCGCGCATCACCTTCGACGACATCCGCACCGGCGCGTGGCGCAAAGGCGCGCCGGTCGACGTGACGGTGCCGCCCATCTTGCCGGTGGCCGATCGTGACGCGACCGATGTCGCCGCGCCCGCATCGGCACCGCCCGCGGCGTCCGCGCCGGCGCGCGGCTTCTGGGTCCAGCTCGGCGCATTTCGGCAGCGCGAAGGCGCCGACAGCTTCCACCACCGCGTCGTCGCCGACCTCGACGGGCTGGCGCCGCTGCTGGCGGTGTTCGCCGAATCGGGCAGCTTCCGTCTGCAGGCCGGTCCCTTCGCGAGCCGCAATGAAGCGAGCGGCGTCGCGCAGCGCGTTCGCGAAGCGCTGCGGCTCCTGCCGGTGATCGTCGAGCGCCGCTAACGACACGAACTAGGGCTTTCGCCGTCGCAAAGGCGGGCCGATACTCGCCGCCTGCTGTACCCGAGGAGGCCGCCATGCTCAACCTGCTGGTTGCCGGCACCTTCAATGTGCCGAACGCCGACGTCAACGGCCTGCACGACTTCGTCGCCCGGCTGGCCGAAGAGATCGTCGCGCAAGGGCACACGCTGCTCAACGGCTGCATGAACGAGTTCGATCGCACGCTCGCCGAAGCGGCCGACCGCGCGCTCGAGGCGCACAGCGCGCCGGACCGCGAGCGGCGCGTGCGCGGCTATGTGCTCGCCGGCCACCAGCCGGTGCATCGCTGCGGCACGATCATCCGCTCGCGCTTATCGGACTGGGACCTCGACAAGGAAGCGCTGTACGTCCCCGAGCAGGTGGCGCAGGCCGATGCGGTGCTCCTCGTCGGCGGCGGCGACGGCACCTATCGGGCGGCGAACTGGGCGCGCATCTGCCGCAAGCCTCTGCTGCCGGTCACGATGTTCGGCGGCGCCGCGGGGCCGGTGTTCGAACGCGAGATCGAGGCCTTCGAGCTGAGCTATGCCGACCGCGTCGATCGTGCGCGCTACGAAGAGCTCAACAGCATCAGCGCCGACTGGCGGCAGCTCGCGCGCATCGTCGTCGCGCTGGCCGAGCAGTTGTCGGTGCCGCGCAACGTGGCGGTGCTGATGTCGTATGCGAGCGACCCGGCGCTCGACGACGTCTACGAGACGATCTGCACCGTCTGCACCCACTTCAAGTACCGCGCGCGGCGCGTCGAGGAAGACAACACGCTCGGGCGCATCGTGCCGGCGATCATGAAGCAGATCGAGCAGTCCGCCTTCGTCGTCTGCGACCTGACGGGTCTGCGGCACAACGTGTTCTACGAATTCGGCTACGCCGAAGGCCTGCACAAGCATGTGGTGCTGAGCGCGCGCGACGGCACCCCGCTGCCGTTCGACATCCACGACCATCCGACGCTGTTCTGGAACGGCATGACGCAGTTTCGCGCCGACCTCACCGACAAGATCAGACTCATCGCCCGCGAGCACGGGCGCGGTTGATCGCCCTATTGCGCGTACCAGAGCGCCGCGAAGAAGTGGCATGTGCTGCCGCCCATCACGAACAGGTGCCAGACGAAATGCGCGTAGCGGATGCGTGAATCGAAAAGGAACACCACCGCGCCGGCGGTGTAGGCGAGGCCGCCGGCGGTCAGCAATACGAGGCCCTTGAACGCGACATGCTGGACCAGCGGGCCGGCGGCGATCAGCACCAGCCAGCCCATCGCGACATACAGCGCCGTCGACCACCACGGGTGGGTCAGCCGATTGAAGCTCTTCAGCAGCACGCCGAGCACGGCAAAGCCCCAAACCAGGCCGAACAGCGTCCAGCCCCAGCCGCCACGCAAGGCGCCAAGGGCGAACGGGGTATAGCTGCCGGCGATGAAGAGGTAGATCGACGCGTGGTCGAGCTTGTTGAAGACCTGCTTGGCGCGACCGATCGGCAGCGCGTGATACATCGTCGATGCGAAGTACAGCAGCATCATCGTCAGCGAGAACACGCAGGCGCCGACGACGCTTGCCGCACTGCCGCGCTGCGCCGCGAACACGACGAGGATCGGCAGCGAGGCGACGGCGAGCAAAAACCCGAGGCCGTGGCTCAGGCAGTTGGCGAGCTCTTCGCTGAAGGTCTGCGGCCGGTCGGTGGCGAAGCTGCGGGTCATGACTTGTTTTGGGTTGGTTGAGGGGTTTCAGCGGCCGCCGGCCACGTCGAGCAAGGCGCCGGTCGTGTAGCTCGCCGCGTCGGACAGCAGCCAGACGATCGCCTGCGCGACTTCGTCGGCGGTACCGGCGCGCTGCATCGGCAACTGCGACGCCTGCTCGCGTGCGCGCTCGGCCATGCCGGACGACGCGTGAATCTCGGTGTCGATGATGCCGGGTCGTACCGCGTTGACGCGTACACCCTCGGCCGCAACCTCGCGCGCGAGCCCGAGCGTGAAGGTGTCGATCGCGGCCTTGCTCGCGGCGTAGTCGACGTAGATGTTCGGCGACCCCAGCCGCGCCGCCGCCGACGACAGGTTGACGATCGCGCCGCCCGCATGGCCGTAGCGCTTCGACATTCGCTTCACTGCCTCGCGGGCGCACAGCATGCTGCCGAACACGTTGATCGCGAACATGCGCTGCCAGCGCTGGAGGCTCATCGCGTCGAAGCGCGACGCGATGTCGACGACGCCGGCGTTGTTCACGAGGCCGGCGAGCGGCGGCAATTCGGCGTCGATGCGTTCGAACATCGCGAGCACCTGCGCCTCGTCGGCCACATCGGCTTTCAGCGCGATCGCATGAGCACCGGCGTGCTCGATGCGTTCGACCAGCGCATTGGCCGCGGCCTCGTCGCGCGCGTAGTTCAGCGCGACCGCATGGCCTTGCTGCGCGCAGCGCCACGCGGTCGCCGCCCCGATCCCGCGGCTCGCGCCGGTGACGAGGATCGTTCGCTCACTCTTCATCGGACGAGCCTGTCGGCGCATCGCCGGAATCGCGCTTCTTCGCTTTCTCGTCGAGCACCGCTTGCAGCGGTGCGAGCCCCTTGACGAACTGGGCTGTTTCGAGCGGCCGCGCGACGCGCAGCGCCGGCGGGAACAGGTGGTTCATGTACAGCTCGTCGCCGAACTGGTCTCGCGCCTGCTGGTTGAACCACAAGCTCGATGCGGTGCCGACGAGAAACGCCGTCACCGCGACGACGCGCAGCCGGGTGCGCCGGCGCGGCTCGATGCCGAGCAAATGGAAGTACAGCATCGCCGCGATGACCGCGTAGCGCGCCACGAATCCGAAATCGCTGATCCACGGCCACGACATCGCGAAGCCGAGCAGATGCGCGAGCGTGTCGACGACCTCCAGCGCGATCACAGCGAGCAGCAGCACCCGCACATGCCACCAGAAATGGCTGCGCCGGGTGAAGATTTTCGACAGCAGCGCCCAGCCGGCACACCAGGCAAGGCCGGCGATCAGCGCGGTCATCAGCATGCCGCCGACGGTGCGCGACAAGTCGTCGGGGTCGGTGTCGAGCCAGGTCGCGAAGAGCAGCGTGACGAGCACGACGATGCCGGCGACAAGCGGCAGCCCGACGTGATGCCACAGTGTGCGCGGCGTGTTCAGCGGCTGCTCCGGCGCGAGCGCGTGCTCGGCGAGGCGCAGGCATAAATGCGAGTCGCCGACATCGAGCCGCATCGACTGCGGCCCGACCGGGAAACGCTCGGCAGCGCCGTGATGGCGGCCGTTGGCGCGCAAGCCGTTGATCGTCTCGCCGACCTGGATGAAAGCGCCCGCGGCGTCGGCGTCGATCGTGAAGTGGTGAGCGGCGACATGCGCATCGTCGAGCACCAGCTGGTTGTCGAGCGCGCGCCCGACGCTCGCCGGCCAGTCGGTGATCGGCAGGTTGTGCCGCACGTGGCCGTCGCGGTCGAGCACCTCGAGCAAGGCAATCGTGGCGCTCATAAGGCAACCTCCGTGCTGCGCACTCCGGAATTCGCCT
>VBCQ01000465.1 GCA_005882155.1 Betaproteobacteria bacterium | reverse complement strand
GCAGCAAGGTCTGGGTCGCCGCGTCGCGCACCGACGCGTCGGCCGGCGGCGCGCCTTGCTCGTCAGGCGGCGGCTGCCAGTGCGGCGTCGGCAGACTCAAGCCGACATCCGCCAGCGCCTGGCCGAGCGCCTCTTCGAGCGGTCGGCCGACCGCGGCCTCGTCGCGCGCGCCGCCGAGGCGCCGAAACAAGCTCGTCGCCGCGTCGTCCAGCGCGGCCGTGTCGGCGACGCCCTTGAACAGGCGCAGTGCGGTGCGCAAGCGGCGCAAGCCGACGCGCAACTGGTGCACATGCTGAGTCGACCGCGGCTCGCGCGACGGCGGCCACCTGGAACTTGAGCTCGATCTCATGCATCGGCCGATCGTGCCACTCCATGCCCACAGGTTTGATGAAAGCCGCCGCGGGGCTGCGCTATTCTTGTCGCCTCGCTGCCATCCGAATCAAGCACCGTGGGCTTTCTCGACGACCTCAAGCGCCAAGCCGACGCCCTGAAGGCGAAGACGACGATCGACCATGCCGCATTGGCGCGCAACACGGCGCTCGCCGACGTGGCCTGCAAGACGGCCTTGTCGTACTTCATCAAGCTCGCCCCCGAGCTCAACGTGTTGCGCCCGAAGAGCCCGGCGCGCTTCACGCTCGATCGACGCAACGCATTCGATGCGCTGCAGCTGACCGAATTCCGCGTCGACTCGCGGCGCAAGCCCCTGCGCCGCGAAGAAGTCTTCGACCATGTGGTGCTGCACTGGCGCCTGGTGTCGGGTCAGCCGGTCGAGATCGTCAAGGACTTCCTGACCGACATCGAAAAGCTCGAGTCGCGGCTCGCACAAAGCGGCGCGCAAGTCGACAAGGAAGCCGTGCGCGACCCGGAGAGCGGCAAGTTCCAGGGCATGCGCTACCGCTTCGTCGCCGACTTCTTGGGCAATGCGCGGTTGACGCCCTTGCACGACAACGGCCGGGTGCTGATTCAGCTGCAGAACCTGGATGGATTCGAGTCGGTGTCGTTCGAGTTGCCAGGGTTCGAAGTCGGCAACGCGCGAATGGACGAGCTGGCGCGCTGGCTCGCGGGGCAGCCGCATTCGTTTCTGCAGGATGCGCAGGGATTGCGGCGGGTCGAGGCTTGAATCCCCTCTCCCAAAGGGAGAGGGAGTATTTGTCACCCCGCTAAAATCCCGCCCAATCACTTTCCAGCCCCCACCATGCCCCTCTTCTGGAAGCCCTACAAGTCCGACGTCACGCAGTTCATCGAAGCGCTGCGCGCGAAGAAGCCGACGCTCGAATCCGAGCAGCGCGCCGGTCGCGCCTTGCTGTGGGACAAGCGTATCGACCTCGACGCCGAGGCCGAGTACAGCGAGGCCCGCGTGCCGCAGCAGCCTTACGTCTACCAGACCAAGGTCCAGTAGCGCGCGCAGCGGACGTCTGACGTGAGCGAAGAGATGATGGCCTTGGAGGCACCGCAGCCGCGCGTGCCCGACATGCCGCCGCCCCCTGCCGAGGCGCTGCCCGACGCGGTCGATCGCGTCGCGATGGCGCGGCTGTACGGCGAGCCGCTGTTTACGCTGCCGAGCGACCTGTACATCCCGCCCGATGCGCTCGAGGTTTTTCTCGAAGCCTTCGAAGGTCCGCTCGATCTGCTGCTGTACCTGATCCGCCGGCAAAACTTCAACATCCTCGACATCCCGCTGGCCGACGTGACGCGCCAGTACCTCGCATACGTCGAGCAGATCCGCAAGACCAACCTCGAGCTCGCGAGCGAATACCTACTGATGGCGGCGATGCTGATCGAGATCAAGTCGCGCATGCTGCTGCCGCCGAAGAAGAGCGCCGACGGCCACGAGGCCGAAGACCCGCGGGCCGAGCTCGTTCGCCGGCTGATCGAATACGAGCAGATGAAGCTTGCCGCGGCGAGGCTCGACGCGCTGCCGGTGCTCGGCCGCGACTTTCTGCGCGCGCAAGTGACGATCGAGCAGTCGTTGACGCCGCGCTTCCCTGACGTCGATGCCGACGAGCTGCGCGTCGCCTGGCAAGAAATCCTGAAGCGCGCGAAGCTGCACACGCACCACACGATCACACGCGAGCAGCTCTCCGTGCGCGAGCACATGAGCATCGTGCTGCGCCGCCTGCAAGGGCGCAAGTTCGTCGAGTTCGAGGACTTGTTCGATGTGAAGCGCGGCACGCCGGTGCTGATCGTCACCTTCATCGCGCTGCTCGAGCTGGCGCGCGAGAGCCTGCTCGAAATCACCCAGGCCGAGGCCTTCGCTCCGATCTACGTCCGGCTCGCGTACCAGCCGTCCTGATCGTCTGTCGTTCATTGCACGCCGCTCGCCCGGCGCATCACGCATGCAGCAAGACACCGTTCAAATCCATCGTCCTCGTTCGCCGCGCAGCGCCGCGCGCTGGCAAGACAGCGGCGTCGAGGCCTTGTTCGAGCTGCCGTTCAACGAGCTCTTGTTCAAGGCGCAGACGGTGCATCGCGAGCACTTCGACCCGGCGCAGGTGCAGCTGTCGACGCTGCTGTCGATCAAGACCGGCGGCTGCCCGGAGAACTGCGCTTACTGCCCGCAGTCGGTCCATTTCGACACCGGCGTCGAGGCCACCGCGCTGATGGGCATCGATGCAGTGCGCGAGGCGGCGCAGCGCGCGAAGGACGCCGGCGCGACGCGCTTTTGCATGGGCGCCGCATGGCGCGGGCCGAAGGACCGCGACATCAAGAAGGTGGCCGAGCTTGTCGGCGCAGTGAAGTCGCTCGGCCTCGAAACCTGTGCGACGCTCGGCATGCTCGGCGACGGCCACGCCGAAGCGCTGCGCGACGCCGGGCTGGACTACTACAACCACAACATCGACAGCGCGCCCGACCTGTACGCCGACATCATCACGACGCGCCACTTCGACGACCGGCTCGACACTTTGCAGAAGGTTCGCGACGCCGGCGTGAAGGTGTGCTGCGGCGGCATCGTCGGCATGGGCGAGTCGCG
>VBCQ01000463.1 GCA_005882155.1 Betaproteobacteria bacterium | reverse complement strand
GCCAATTCGCGGTCCGGGTTGTGCAGCAGGCTCGCGAGCCAGGCGGCTTCGGTGGGAGTCAATGCATCGACGCGCTTGTGCAGGTAGTGGCGCGACGCGGCCTGCGCGCCGCACTGGCCTTCACCCCACGGCGCCATCGCGAGGTAGAGGTTCAGCACCCGGCCCTTGCCGAGCGTGCGGTCGAGCTCGACCGCGTACAGCAGCTCGCGCAGCTTGCGCAAGTGACTGCGGCTGTCTCCCGTGTAGACGAGCTTGGCGAGCTGCTGCGAGAGCGTGCTTGCGCCGCGCGGCGCATCGCCTTGCAGCGGCGACGCCGACCAGGCAGCGGTCATTTCGGCGAGGTCATAGCCGGTGTGCTCGTAGAAGCGCTGGTCCTCGGCGGCAATCACTGCGCGCGGCAGCCAGCTGCCGAACTTCAGCGTCGACGCTTTGCCGTTGCAGGTCGGCACCGCATCGAGCAAGGCTTCGGTGCCGAGGCCCGCGACCGCGAAGCCATCGACATGCGGATGAATCGTCCACTCGCGCGCCGGCAGGCGCAGCCGCGCGTCGCCATGAATGCGGCCGTCGATGCGCGCGCGGCTCAGCTCCGGAATCGCGCTCGCGAACAAGGCGTACGCATCGGCGATCGGCGTGTCGGGCAGATTGAATTTCAGCTCGGCGCCTTTCGCGTCGAGATGCGCGCTCCAGCGGCCGCGCACCATGCGCGGCGCGTCGCCGAGCGCGAACTCGCCTTGCATGTCGCTTTGCCCGCCGCGCCGCACGCTGAACTCGACGCGGGTGAGTTGGACCGCATCGTGACCGAGCTCGGCCGAACGCACGCTGCACGGCGCACACACCGCGCGCCACGTATTCGGCTGCGCATCGGCGCGCCACTGCAGCACACCGTAGGGCGTTCGCACGCTGCGGTTCTCCAGCAGGCGCAGCGTGACCGGATGGGTCGCGATGCGCCACAGCGTCGTCACGCTCGCGTCGACATGCCACGCGCCGATTCGCAGCGGCTGCGACCACTCGCCCGGTGCGGCACGCAGCAGCTGCGTCGCCGCCCACAGCAACACGGCGGCAAAGACGAGCAGACCGAGCAGCGCCCCGAGAATGAATTTGATGACGCGTTTCACAGTGCCCTCGCGATGGTGATGGCCTGCCATGGCCCGACCGACTGCCCGAGTTGCGCGGCCCAGAACCAGCTCGATGCGTCGGTGTAGGCGTGGCCTTGCGCGTCGACGATGCGCTCGCAGACGCGCAGCGTGCGGCCGTCGTGGCGTGCGACGAAGCAGCGCCACAGCCGCCGCTGCGCATCGCGTTCGAGCCGCGTCTGTTCGATGCGGTAGCCGAGTCCGCGATAGCAATCGACGGCCGGGTGCAGCATTCGAGTCGGGCTGCGAACCTCGCGCCAGACCAGCACCTGCTCGCCATCGGTCAGGCGCGCGATCTGGCCGGGAAAGCGCGCGGCGAAGCGTTGCTCGACGTTGCTCAGCGCCATCGGCCGCAGCGCGTGGCCGTCCCATTCGATGGGCCATTCGCTGCTTGTCGTTGCCGACTCGCGTGAGTGCGGACGCGCGAGCGGCGCCAGCGCGCATGCCAGCAGCGCGAGAGCGAACAGCAGCTTCAGTCGCAACGAGTCAGGCGCGCGCATCGCGACCTCCTCGAACGACCGCGACGACCGCGGCGCAGACCAGCGCCAACGCGACCAGACCGATGCCTTGATGGACGGCGTCGCTCGGCGCGGCATGACGCGCTTCGAGCAGCACCAGCACGCTGTTGCGCAGCACGTTGCCGCTGAGCACGATGAGGCCGATCCACGGCAGCTTGGCGATGAAGCGGCGATCGCTCATGTCGCCGAACGCAGCGACCGCGCAGGCGCAGAAGTACGCCATCCAGACCATCTGCACGCCCGAGCACGGTGCGTCGACGACGATCAATCGGCCTTCGACCGTCATCGCGCTGCCGCTGCGCGCGGCGGCCACGCCGGCGAGTTGCAAGCCCCAGGTGCTGAGCTGCGCGGTGAGCACACGCAAGGGGTAGCCGGCATAGAACTGCAGCGATGAGACGAGCGGCAGCGCGAGCACCGCGAGCCCGGCGAACGGCAGGCTCGCACGGCCCGCCGGCATGAACGCGCGCAGACCGGTGGCAAGCGCGAGTGCGGCAAGCAGCGCGCCGATCAGCGGGGCAGCGATGAAGGTCGCGACGGTCGCGGCGATGCTCAAGCCGAGCGCGGTCGCGAGCCAGCCGAGTCGCGGCTGGCCGCGCAGGGCCGGCGCGAGTCGCAGCACCGCCCACAACAACGCGGCCAGCGCGACGACGCCGAGCGGATCGTCGGACCCGTCGCCGACGCGCGCCGCGGCCCAGCGCCAATGGGTCCACAGAGCGGCGGCTTGCAGCGCCAGCCAGGCGATCGGCGGCACGGCGTCGAGCCGGCCTTGCCAGCGGCCGCTGCGACTCGTCGCGATGACCTTGTGCACGCTCAACCCCGCGGCCGACGCGACGCGACGGTCACGACGACGATGCCGACGACGACGAGCAGCGCGAGCCATGCCGCCGGTTCCGGCGTGCTCGGCACTTCGGCGCCGATCGCCAGGTTGCTGACGCCTTCGGGCAGCGGCGACGGCTGGTCGACGCTCGGCGACAGCGCAGGATTCGAATTGCGCACGATGTGATCGACAGCGATGAAGCTGGTGTGCTGCGTCAGCAGGCTGTACTTCAGGCCGAGCTCGGTGATCGCCGCCTTCTGCGCGGCACCGCCTTCGAGCGCTTCCTGATCGCTCAGTGCAGCGATGCGCTGGCGTGCCCACAGATGACGCAGCGCGGCCGAGTTCGCGCTCTCTTGG
>VBCQ01000462.1 GCA_005882155.1 Betaproteobacteria bacterium | reverse complement strand
ACAAGTGGTTGCGCTGTTCGGGCGTCAAGCCACGGCCGGTGTCGCGCACGCGCAGCGCGACGCTCGCGTCGACGACGTCGGCCTCGATCGTCGCGTCGCCGCCGCGCCGGTTGTACTTGATCGCATTGCTGAGCAGGTTGATCAGGACTTGGCGCAATCGCGTGCGGTCGGCACAGGCCACGCCGGCGATGCGGCCGCGATGCAGCGTCACGCCGAAGCTGCGCGCGAGCGGTGTGACCAGCGGGATCGCCTCGCTGACCAGCTCGGCGACGCGCACCGGTTGCAGATCGAGCTTGAGCTGGCCGGTCTCGAGGCTCGACAGGTCGAGCACGTCGTTGATCAGCGACAGCAAATGCTCGCCGGCGGCGCGGACGTGGTCGATGCGGTTGCGCTGTTCGGGCGACGCGCCGGTGCTGTCGAGCTGCATCAGCTGCGCGAATCCGAGCACAGCGTTCAACGGCGTGCGCAGCTCATGGCTCATGCGCGCGAGGAACTGCGACTTGCCTTCGCTCTCGCGTTGCGCGACGATTTTTTCGCGTCGCGCGGTCTCGGCGCTGACGCGCTCGGTGATGTCCCAGTTGACGCCGATGTAGCGCGTGCTCTGCCCGCTGCTGTCGCGAATCGGCGTCGAGCGCGACGCGAGCCAGCGCACTGTGCCGTCGGGCCAGACGACGCGGAACTCGCAGGCCGATGCGCGGCCTTCGATGGCCGCGTTGCGCAGCGCACCTTCGACAATGTCGCGGTCATCGGGGTGCGCCATTGCCATGCGGCCGACCGCATCGGGCGCTTCGGGCTGCGGCTCGCGTCCGCGCAAGCGGTACATCGCGTCGTCCCAGCTCGTCGCGCCGTTCTCCGGGTTCCACTCCCAGGTACCCATGCCGACGCTGCGCGCCGCCAGCGCGACGCGCTCGGTGGCGCTGCGCAGCGCGGCCTCGGTGCGAACGCGATCGGTCACGTCGATCGAGATGCCGTAGATCATCTGCCGGCCGTGGCGCATCACGCGGCGCGCGCGGTTGACGACCCAGCGCACCTCGCCGTCAGGCCGCACGATGCGGTACTCCTCTTCGCGCCGGTCGTGCGCCGAGGCGAGCAGCGACTCGCGCGCGATTCGCATCATCGGCCGATCGTCGGGATGGATGATCTCGTTGACCCACTCGTCGCGCGACGGCGCACCGAGTTCCGGCGCACGGCCGGTGATGCGGAACATCTCGGCGTTCCACTGGCCTTCCTCGGTCTGCGGGTCGCGGCTGAAGATGCCAATGCCGCCGGCGGCCGCAGCGATCTCCAGGCGCTGCGCCAGCTCGTTGGCGCGCCGCGCCTCGTCGACCTGATCGGTCACGTCGAGCGCGACACCGACGAACTCGATCGGCTGCCCCGCCGCATCGCGGCGCACGACGCGGCGCGTCAGCATGTAGCGCCAGCTGCCGTCGGTGCGCCGGTAGCGCGCTTCCATGTCGACCGGCTTGTCCGAGTCGAGCGCGCTGCTCGCTGCCGCGACGACGCGCGACAGATCGTCGGGATGGATCAGCGCACGCACCTCTTCGAGCGACAGGCCATCGGGCCGCGGCTCGAGGCCGAGCAGCTGGAACGCGCGGTCGTTGTAGTGGAGCCGGTTGGTCGCGAGGTCCTGCCGCCAGATGCCGATGTTGCCGAGCTCGACCGCGAGTCGCAGTTGCTCGTGCGCGTCGACGCCGATGCGGCCGCCTTCTTGCTCCGTCTCGAGCAAACCGGTCAACCGCTCCGCACGCACTGCGAGGCGCTGCACTTCGCTCAGGTCCTGCAGGCACACGGCCATGCGCGAATCATCGAGCGGCTCGGCGCTGAGTCGACCCCAGCGCGCATCGCCGAGCGCGTCGTGCCACGCCAGCTCGACCGGCGCGACGCTGCGGCGGGCAGCGAGCGCGGCGGCGACCTCGGGCCAGGGGCTGGCCGCATCGCCCGGCTTCGCGGTTGAGCCGAGCCAATCGACCCATGACTGGCCGACCGCCTGCGCCGCAGCGCAGCCGACGCCGCGCTCGAAGCCCGCGTTGACCCAGACGATGCAGCCTTGCGCATCGAGCAAGGCGAGCAGGTCCGAGCTCATCGACGCCAAGGTCTGCCATGCAGGTTGCTGCGTTGCCAAGTCAGCCCCTCGATGAGCCGCGGCGACGAGTCGCGCGCTGGCCGTCAATTCGCGACTTGCAGCACGAGCTTGCCGAAGTTCTCACCGCTGAACAGCTTGAGCAAGGCTTCGGGGAACGTGTCGAGGCCGGCGACCACGTCTTCCTTGGACTTCATCCGCCCGTCCTTCAGATATGCAGCCATCTCGACGATCGCGACGGGATAGCGGTCGGCGTAGTCGAACACGACCATGCCTTCCATGCGGGCGCGGTTGACGAGCAGCGACAGGTAGTTCTTGGGCCCTTGCACCGGCGCGGTGTTGTTGTACTGACTGATCGCGCCGCAAATGATGATGCGCGCTTTGCGATTGATCTTGGCCAGCACGTGGTCGAGGATCTCGCCGCCGACGTTGTCGAAGTAGATGTCGACGCCTTTCGGGCAATGCTCCTTCAAGCCGTCGCGCACGCTGCCGCTCTTGTAGTCGATGCAGGCGTCGAAGCCGAGCTCCCTGACGACCCAGTCGCACTTCGCGGGACCGCCGGCGATGCCGACCGCGCGGCAGCCGCGAATCTTCGCGAGCTGGCCCACCGTCTGGCCGACCGCGCCGGCAGCGCCCGAGACGACGACCGTCTCACCCGCTTTCGGCTGCCCGATGTCGCTCAAGCCGAAGTAGCCGGTCATGCCGGGCATGCCGAGCACGTTGAGCCATTGGGTCAGCGTGCCGACCTTGGCGTCGACCTTGAAGATGCCGCTGCGCGCGAGCTCGCTCTGTGCGATCAGGCAGTACTCCTGCACGCCGAGGCCGGCGCTGACGTGGTCGCCGACGGCATATGCCGGGTTCTTCGACGCGACGACGACGCCGATGCCGCCGGCGCGCATCACCTCGCCGATGCCGACCGGCGGGATGTAGCTCTTGGCGTCGTTCATCCAGCCGCGCATCGCGGGGTCGAGCGAGAGGTACAGCGTTTTGACGAGCACGCCGCCGCTGTCGGGATCGGCCACGGGCTCGCTCGTGAAGCTCCAGTTGTCCCGTGTGGGCGTACCCACTGGGCGGGCGGCGAGGCGAATCTGGTGATTGCTGAGGGCGGTGCTTGGCATGTGTGTCTCCGGTTGCGCCAGCAGATCGTAGCGCGGTGGCGTGGGAATCGTCCGACAGCACGAACCGTTGCCTGCCGATACATCGCCAGCGGGACGGTCTCTAAATTGACGTGCATGCGATGGCCGATTTCCGCGCGGTCACGACATTGGCTGAGGAGGTCCGTGATGCACAGTGCCACTTTCGCGACGATGGCCACCAAGCTCGTGAGCTTGGGGGCTGCTGCGGCGATGGTGGCGCTCGGCATGGCCACCGCAGCGCCGCCGGTGCGCCCGGTGCCCCATGTCGACATGCAGCGCTACGCCGGCATGTGGTACGAAGTGGCGCGCTTGCCCAACGGATTGCAAGCGAACTGCGTGGCCGACGTCACTGCGACCTATCGCCTGCTCGACGACGGCTCGCCGAAGGTCATCAACCGCTGCCGCGAAGGCGAACGCCGCTTCAGCATCGCGGTCGGCCGCGCCGTGCCGGCGTCCGGCGACCCGTCGTGGGCGCGCCTCAAATTGAGCTACCAGCCGAGATGGCTGCAATGGCTGCCGGCCTCGAGCATCGACTACTGGGTCGTGATGCTCGACCCCGACTATCGCTACGCCGTCGTCAGTGAGCCGTCGCGCGGATCGCTGTGGATTCTGTCGCGCACGCCGACGATGGACAGCGCGATGTACGACGGCATCGTCGCGAGACTGCGCGCTCAACGCTATCCCGTCGACGAACTCGTGCCGACGCCGCAGCTGCAACCGCTGCGGCATCCCCCGGTGGTGGCCGCCCGGCCCCGCCTGATGGTGTGACCCACCGGGCCGCATCGCTTTCACCAGAAAGGAAACGCCATGAAGATCTTGACCTTGTGCGCTTTGAGCAGCGCCTTTCTCGTGCTGTCCGGCTGTAACCAGCGGCAGGACGGCACTGCAGGCCAGCAGGTCGATCGTGCCATCGCGTCGTCGAAAAACGCCGCCAAGGACATCGGTCAGACGGCCCGCGAGAAGAGCAATCAGATGGCCCAGTCGGTGGGTGACGCGACGATCACCGCGGCGATCAATGCCGACCTGGCGAAGGACCCCGAACTGAGCGCACTGCGCATCAATGTCGACACCCACGACGGCCGTGTCGCGCTGTACGGCTCTGCGCCGAGTGAAGCTGCCAAGCAGCGCGCCGAACGCCTGGCGATGAATCAGAAGGGCGTGTCGTCGGTCGACAACAAGCTCGCGGTGGAAGCGCGCCAGTGAGGCCCTGAAGCGCCAAAGAAAAAACGCGGCCGAGGCCGCGTTTTTTCAGGGCGCGAAGCCCGACCGCTTTACAGCGGGCGGATGTTCGCGGCTTGCAGGCCCTTCTGGCCTTGCTTGACCTCGAACTCGACCTTCTGGTTTTCGACCAGGGTCTTGAAGCCGTTGCCTTGGATGTCACGGAAATGGGCGAACAGGTCAGCGCCGCCCGCGTCTTGAGCAATGAAGCCGTAGCCCTTGCTCTCGTTGAACCACTTCACGGTACCGGTTTGCGTCGTCATGGACGATCCTATCTATCGATTAAAAAAAGAATGCAAAGCACATGCTCCGCATGCAGAGACACTCAAGAAACGTATTCGGGGGTTTCTAACGGAACCGCTCTGGAACCAGAGCGGCTTTGGAAGAGATCACTCACAACCACAGTCTTGCGTATACCTGTGCGGCTAATGTACCTCATGTCAGGCGCAGCCCCGGCACGCTCGGGCGAAGGCCTTGCGAGAAACAGGAATGAACGGATGCGGGTTGTTGCCGTTCCCAACTCGCCGCGGCTCTGCCAAGGTGGCGCCGAGGAGGTCCACCCACCATGGCCAAAGCAAAGAAAAACGGCGCTGAGACAGTGCTCGTCACCGGCGCATCGTCCGGCATCGGCGAGGCGCTGGCGCGGCGCTTCGCGCAAGACGGCTGCCGCCTCGTGCTGGTCGCTCGAAGCGTCGACAAGCTCGATGCACTTGCCGCGGGTCTCGGCGAGGACTACGGCTGCAAGGTGACGGTGCAGCCGGCCGACCTTTCGCAGCCCGATGCGGCGCAGGCGCTCGCGGCCGAGCTGAAAAGCCAGCGCATCGCCGTCGACGTGCTGATCAACAACGCCGGCGTGCTGGACCACGGCTCGTTCGTTCGCATCCCATCGGCACGCCACCAGGCAATGATCGATCTGAACGTGTCGGGGCTGACGGCGATGCTGACGCAGTTCGTGCCAGCGATGGTCAAGCGCGGCCACGGGCGAGTTCTGAATGTCGCATCGATCGCGTCGTTCCAGCCGGTGCCGAGTCTCGCGACCTACGCGGCGACGAAGGCGTATGTGCTGTCGCTCACCGAATCATTGGCCGAAGAGCTGAAAGGCTCGGGCGTGACGATCACCGCCTTGTGCCCGGGCATCACCGCCACGAGCATGCTGACCGGCGCGACGCAGAGCAATCCGCAGCTCGCGAAGCTGCCGGGGTTCTTGATCGGCGACGTCGATGCGGTTGCGGCCGATGGCTATCGCGCGCTGATGAGGGGCAAGGTCATCAAGGTGCCGGGTGCCGTGAACTTGGCCGGCACCGTCGCCGGGCGCGCGACGCCGAAATGGCTGCTGCGGCGCATCTCCGGCACGCTGCTGCGCAAGGCCCTCTAGCGAATCGAGACGGCGATGTTCGAGACCGCGATCGCCGGCAGTCTGCCCAAGCCCGCGTGGCTCGCTGAGACCGAGAAGCTGTGGCCGCAGTGGAAGGCCAGCGGCGCCGAGCTCGATGCAGCCAAGCGCGACGCCACGCTGCTCGCGATCAAGACGCAGGAAGACGCGGGGCTCGACGTCGTCGGCGACGGCGAGCAGGCGCGGCAGCACTTCGTTCACGGCTTTCTCGAGCGCGTCGAAGGCCTCGACTTCGAGCACAAGGTGAAGATGGGGATCCGCAAAGAGCGCTACGACGCGATGGTGCCGCAGGTCGTGGCGCCGTTGCGCCTCAAGGGCCGCGTGCATGCGATGGAAGCGCAGCTCGCGCGCAAGCACACGAAGAAGACGCTGAAGTTCACGTTGCCCGGTCCGATGACGATCGTCGACACGGTGGCCGATCGCTTCTACGGCGACAAGGTCAAGCTCGCGTTCGCGTTCGCCGAGCTGCTGAATCAGGAAGCGCTCGCCTTGCAAAGCGACGGCGTCGACATCATCCAATTCGACGAGCCGGCGTTCAATGTTTACATGGCGGAGGCAGCCGACTGGGGCGTGGCGGCGCTGGAGCGCGCCGCGCAAGGCCTGCGCTGCAAGACGGCGGTGCATATCTGCTACGGCTACGGCATCCAGGCCAATCTCGACTGGAAGCAGTCGCTCGGCGACGAATGGCGCCAGTACGAGCAGGTCTTTCCGGCGCTGGCCGCGAGCCGCATCGACCAGGTCTCGCTCGAGTGCTATCACTCGCATGTGCCGCCGCAACTGATGGCGCTGCTCGCCGGCAAAGACGTGATGGTCGGCGTCATCGACGTCGCATCTGACGACATCGAAACCCCCGAAGCCATCGCCGACACCATCGGCCGCGCACTTCAGTTTGTACCCAAGCACCGGCTCTTCCCCTGCACGAACTGCGGCATGGCACCGATGCGCCGCGAGATCGCGGAAGGGAAGTTGCGTGCGTTGGCGGAGGGCGCGGCATTGGCGCGGCAAAGGTACGGCTGAGGGAAAACTGGCGCCGGCCTTTGGCCGGCGTGACTTATCGCACCGCTCCCCCTGCC
>VBCQ01000011.1 GCA_005882155.1 Betaproteobacteria bacterium | reverse complement strand
AGCGCGCTCAGTCGAAAACCGGTGTCTCCACGCCCAGCACTTTGTGCAGCTTCGGGCTCGTGGTCGTGTACTGCAGATGGATGCGCTTGTCGGGGAAGATGTACGGCGCGGCGGCGAATGCGGCGAGCGCGGCCTCGTGGAACCCCGACAGGATCAGCTTCTTCTTGCCCGGATAAGTGTTCACGTCGCCGACCGCAAAGATGCCGCCGGTGCTGGTCTCGAACTTCTCGGTGTCGACGACGATTTGCTTGCGCTCGAGGTTCAAGCCCCACTCGGCGATCGGACCGAGCTTGGGGCTCAGGCCGAAGAAGACGAGCAGCATGTCGAGCGGCACGACGCGCGTGACGCCTTCGCCGCCGGTGACCTTCACGCTTGTGAGCTTGCCGCCGGCTTCCTCGATGCCGGTGATCTGGCCGACGACGAACTGCATCTCGTACGCGTCGCAAAGCTCTTTCATCTTCGCGACGCTCGCCGGCGCGGCCTTGAAGCCGTCGCGGCGGTGGACGAGGATCACGCTCTCGGCCTTGTTCGGCCCGTCCTGCACGAAGTTCAGCGACCAGTCGAGCGCCGAATCGCCACCGCCGACGATGACGAGGTTCTTGCCGGCGAACTGCGCCGGATTCTTCACGCGATAAAAGAGTTGCGTGTTGTCGAACTTGTCGAGCCCCTCGACCTTCAGCAGGCGTGGCTGGAACGAGCCGACGCCGCCGGCGACGAACAAGGTTTTGCTGAGAAAGCGCGTGCCCTTGCTGGTCTCGACGTAGAAGCGGCCGTCGCCCTGCCTCTCAACGACCGTCACTTCCTGCCCGAGGTGAAAGACCGCGCCGAAGGGTTCGATCTGCTTGAGCAGGTTGTCGGTGAGCTCTTTGCCGGTGCACACCGGCACGGCCGGGATGTCGTAGATCGGCTTGTCGGGGTAGAGCTCGATGCACTGGCCGCCGGGGTAGGCGAGCGAGTCGATGATGTGGGCCTTGATCTCGAGCAGGCCCAACTCGAACACCTGGAACAGGCCGACGGGGCCGGCGCCCACGATGACGGCGTCGGTCTCTATCACGTTGGCGTGGGCCTCCATGGTCCTATCGGATCAGCTCCGGCAGCTTGCCGGTCTTGTCTTTCCATTCGTCGGCATCGGGCGGCGCGGGCTTGCGCTTGGTGATGCTCGGCCAGTTCTTCGCCAGATCGGCGTTGAGCTTGATCATGTGCTGCTGATCGCCGGGCACGTCTTCCTCCGGCATGATCGCGTTGACCGGGCACTCGGGAATGCACACTGCGCAATCGATGCACTCATCGGGATCGATGGTGAGGAAGTTAGGCCCTTCGCGGAAGCAGTCGACCGGACACACGTCGACGCAGTCGGTGTACTTGCAGCGGATGCACGATTCGGTGACGACGTGGGTCATGACGAGGCTCGTAGTGTGGAGTGGCGCGCGGTGCCCCGCGCAAACCAGAAGATTTTAAGGGTTCGGTGCTGCCACACGGGTCACGGTGGTGTCAGCGCCGGTCCGCTGCGCGGTATTCAACGGTACGGCCCCAGCGCCGACGGTGACGACGGTCGGGCGGCCGGCGTGCAGCATGCTCGCGCGCGGCAAGGTCGCCACGTTGTGGTCGCTGTGGAGTTGATCGGGCCAGCCGGCGCGCGACACCACGCTCACTGGTGTGTCGGTCGGCCAGCCGGCTTCGATGAGGCGACGCGACAGCGCGGCGAGTTGCTTGCCGGCCATGTAGAAGACTTCGGTGTCGGCACTGCGCGTCGCGTGCAATGCGCCGGTGCGCGTCATCGCTGTCGTGAGGCTCACGCTGCGGCCGTTGCCGCGACGCGTGAGCTGGCGTTGCGTCGCGGCCGCGGCAGCGATCGCGGCGGTGACACCGGGGACGACTTCGCATTCAATGCCGGCAGCGGCGAGCGCATCGAGCTCTTCTTCGAGCCGGCCGAACACGCTCGGGTCGCCGCCCTTGAGCCGCACGACGACGTGATGCTCACTCGCATACTTCACCATCAGCGCGTTGATCGTCGCCTGCCCGGTGCTGTCGGCAAAGCCGCGCTTGCCGACGTTGATCCAGCGGGCCTTCGGCGCGAACTCGCGCAGCGCGGGGTCGGTGAGCGCATCGAA
>VBCQ01000107.1:10043-11912 GCA_005882155.1 Betaproteobacteria bacterium | reverse complement strand
CACGCGGCCGAGCGCTTCGAAATGCGCTTCGGTGCGGCGGTCATGCTCGGCGTCGAAAAACAAGTAGCCGTTGCGCCCGGCCTGCTTAGCGCCGTACATCGCATGGTCGGCATGGCGCAGCAAGGTGTCGGCGTCGGCCTTGTCGATCGGATAGACCGTCGCGCCGATGCTCGCGGTGACGACTACCGGCCCGGCACCCACGCCAAGCGCATAAGGCTGCGACACGTTGCGCATCACGCGCTCGACGGCGTGCCGGCCTTCCTCGAGTGTGGCGGTGCGCAGCAGCAGCACGAACTCGTCGCCGCCGAGGCGCGCGACCGCGTCGTCGCCGCTCGCCCAATGGCGCAGCGAGCGCCGCAGCCGATCAGCCAGATCGACGAGCAATCGATCGCCGGCCTCGTGGCCATAACGATCGTTGACCGGCTTGAAGTGGTCGAGGTCGAGATAGCAGATCGTCAGCAGAAAGCCTTCGCGCTCGCTGGCCTGCATCGATTCACGCAGCATGTGGGCCAGACGCGCTCGATTCGGCAACCCGGTCAGCTCGTCGGAATGCGCCTGGCGCTCGAGCTGCGCGCGCTGTGCCTGGGCTTGGGTGATGTCCGCGAGCGCGAGCGCGTGGTAGCGGATCTGGCCGCTGTGCGACTTCACCGCCGAGATCGTCACCTGCAGCGTGCAAGGCTCGCCATTGCGCCGCCGATCGACCAGCTCGCCGCGCCATGTGCCACTCGCCTGCAGGCTGTCGCGCATGATCGTTTGCTGCCGCTCGACCGCCGACCCCGATGGCGCCGGGCGCATCAACGCCGGCACCGTGCCGAGCACCTCGTCGCGCGAATAGCCGGTGATCGCGCTGAACGCGGGATTCACATCGAGCACGCGATGGTTCGCATCGGTGATCAGCAGTCCTTCATGCAAGTGCTGGAACAGTTTGGCCGACAGCTGATGGCGCTCTTCAGCGGCGCGTTGCTTGCCGATGTCGCGCGCGGTGAGGATGACCCGTGCGGGCTCGCCGCTGGCGAGGCGCTCGGCAACGATCGCATGCCCCTCGAGCCACTTCCAGCCGCCGTCGTTGCACTGCATGCGAAACGATGCGTCGCAGCTGTCTCGATTCGGTTTTGCGAGGCTCGTCAGCGCGGCCCGCACAGTAGGCTGATCGTGGGTGTGGACGCGGTCCCAGACCGCGGCCGGCGAAGTGCCGAAAGACTGCATGCCATGACCCAGCATCGACAGCCAGCGGCGCGACAGCGGGATCGTGCCGACGCGCACATCCCACTCGGCGACACCGATGTTGGAGCTGTCGAGCGCGAGCTGCCAGCGCTCGTCGTTCGCGGTCAGCTCGCCGACCAGTGCGGTGACCAGCAGCGGCGTCGCCGACAAGGTGCACACGTAACCCCACAGCAAGGCGAGGCTCGGCGAAACCTCGCCTTGGAAGAACGGTCCCTGTCCGTTCGTCGTCGCGAGCGCCGCGCCAATCGACAACATGAGTGCTGTCAGCGATGCAGTGAACACACCGCTGCGCACCGCCAGCCAGCACAGCAGGACATGCGGCACGAAGATGAACGGCGACAGCGCAATGCCTGTAGCGGCGGGTGCAAACGCGAGCATGCCGCCGGCGACAGTCGCGGCTGCCAGCAGCAGCGTCGGCAACCAACGCCACTCGGCGAATGCCCGGTGCAGCGATGCACGCGACAAGGTCAGCATCGGCACGCCGACGAGCAGTGCGCCCACCGCGCCGCCGAGCCACCAATGGAGCCAGCCCTTCGGCAACGACTGCGGCTCGAGCAGTCCGCCGAGCGACATCCAAACGACGCCGTTGGTCGCGGTGATGAGCATCGCCGCACCGGCGCCGATCACGCAGTAAAGCCAAAGATC
>VBCQ01000107.1:0-9924 GCA_005882155.1 Betaproteobacteria bacterium | reverse complement strand
CACGCGACAAGGTCGGCATCGGCACGCCGACGAGCAGTGCGCCCACCGCGCCGCCGAGCCACCAATGGAGCCAGCCCTTCGGCAACGACTGCGGCTCGAGCAGTCCGCTGAGCGACATCCAAACGACGCCGTTGGTCGCGGTGACGAGCATCGCCGCACCGGCGCCGATCACGCAGTAAAGCCAAAGATCCTGGCGCCGATCGAGCGCAGGGTGCAGTCCCTTGCGCTGCAGCACCGAGGCGGCGGCGGCGAGCGCAGCCGTGTTGCCGGCGGCGAGTGCGCCAGCGGTCCAGATCGGCGCACCGAAACTCAATGCGACGACAAAGGTGGCGACTGCCACGCCGGGCCACATGCCCAGACCCCAGCGCAGCAAGGCAGCCAACGCAATGCCGGTGGCCGGCCAAAAAAGGCTGCGACGGCGAGGGCCTCAGTGCCCGAATCAAAAGCGGCGATGGCAGCAGACGCAGGGCGGGCACGGTGGATGCATTCGTATTTGGCTCGGAATGTAACTCGACAGACCTCGTTCATGAGATGCAAGAACCCGTACACCCCTCGGCTTGGGGGCTGGGTGAGCACCGCGCCGTCCGCCAAGCGCACGACAAAAAAGGCCGCGTGACGAGCGGCCTTTGTGCTTTGGTTTTCCCGGTGACTCCCCGAGGCTCGCCCCGATCAAACGGCGAAGTCGTCGATCTTGCGCCCTGCGGCAAGCGCGGCCTTCAGCCATTTCGGCTGCAGCCCGCGGCCGCTCCAGGTTTCGCCGGTGGCCTTGTTGCGGTACTTCGCGGCGACCTTGCTTCCTTTGCCCCGACTGTTTTTCGGCGCTGCCTTGCTCGTCAAATCGGCGGCGCTCAAACCATCTTCGGACATCAGTGATTTGACCTTCGCGATGGCGTCTGCCTTTTCCTGCCGGCGGGTGGATTCAATGGCCTTTTCGAGTGCGGCCTTTTGGTCGAGTAGTTCTTTGAGCGATGCCATTGTCGGTTTCCTAGTTTCCAGCGATTCGCCAGCTTGGCGACGATGGGATTCTAGTGAAACCCGACAGAAACTATCGAACAGTTTCTCGAATACTCGCTCGACGGATTCGATCAGGCCGACGGCGGCACGTAGCCTGCCGGCTGCTCGGCACCGTCACCGAAGAAAAAGCGTTCCATTTGGCGGGCGAGGTATTGACGCGCGCGCTGGTCGGCGAGATTCAATCGATTTTCATTGACGAGCATCGTTTGATGTTTGAGCCATAACTGCCAGGCTTCCTTGCTGACCTCGTTGTAGATGCGCTTGCCGAGCTCGCCCGGATAAGGCGCGAAATCCAGACCTTCGCCTTCCTTCTTCAGATACACGCATTGAACGGTACGGGCCATGAATCAACTCCTTAAATAAATCGGTGACCGGCATCACGCCAGTTTCTTGACCAGCACTTGCGAGCGCCTGTCCCAGTTGTATTTGCGTTTGCGCGCTTCAGGCAGCCAGTCGGCATCGACCTGAACGAAACCGCGCTTGAGAAACCAATGCATCGTCCGCGTCGTCAGCACGAAGATGCTGTCGAATCCTTGCGCCTTGGCGCGCTGCTCGACTCGCTTCAAGATGCGCTCGCCATCGCCTTGGCCTTGCACGTGCGGCGACACCGTCAGCGCCGCCATCTCGCCGGTGCGCGCTTCGGGGAACGGATACAGCGCAGCGCAACCGAAGATCACGCCGTCGTGTTCGATGACGGTGTAGTGGCCGATGTCGCGCTCGATCTCGGTGCGGTCACGCTTGACGAGGGTGCCGTCCTTCTCGAACGGCTCGATCAGCTGCAGCACGCCGCCGATGTCGTCCGAGCTCGCTTCGCGCAGGCTCTCGAGCTTCTCGTCGACGATCATCGTGCCGACGCCGTCATGAGTGAACGACTCGATCAGCACCGAGCCGTCGACCGAGAACGGCACGATGTGAACGCGGTCGACGCCGCTGTTGCAGGCCTTCACGGCATGCTGCAAATAGAACGCGGTGTCGGTCGGCTGCGTCGGATTCGGCAACGCAGCGAGCAGCTTCTCCGCGTCGGCCAGCGCGAGCTCGGTGTCGATTTCGCTCGCCGGATCGTTGACGTCGAGCGGGATGCCCTTGACCTCGGTGACGTAGATCAGCTTGTCGGCCTGCAGCGCGATCGCGGTACTCGCTGCGACGTCTTCCATGCTCAGGTTGAACGCCTCGCCGGTCGGAGAGAAGCCGAACGGCGACATCATCACCAGCGCACCGTATTCCACCGCGCGCCGGATACCGACCGCGTCGATCTTGCGGACGAAGCCGGTGTGCTGGAAGTCCACGCCGTCGACGATGCCCACCGGCCGAGCGGTGATGAAGTTGCCCGACACGACACGGATCTGACTGCCCGCCATCGGCGTGTTCGGCAGGCCTTGCGAGAACGCAGCCTCGATCTCGTAGCGCAATTGGCCGGCGGCTTCCTGCGCACAATCGAGCGCGACCGCATCGGTGACTCGCATGCCGTGGCTGAAGCGCGAGACATGTCCTTTCGCGGCGAGCTGCTCCTCGACTTGCGGGCGAAAGCCGTGCACCAGCACGACCTTGATGCCCATCGCATGAATCAGCGCAAGGTCCTGCGCGAAGCTCGCAAGCTTGCCGGCGGCGATCAGCTCACCGGCGATCGCGACGACGAAAGTCTTGCCTCGATGCGCGTGGATGTACGGTGCGACCGAGCGAAACCACGGCACGAAGGTGTGAGGGAAGACAAGGTCCATCGCGACTCTTTGAAATAATCATCGATTTTGCACGAAGGCCCGATGTCCTCTCCCCCGCGCGCCAAGCCCGCGCCGATGGCGAACCCGGTTTCCGCGATTGGCTTCCCCGAGTCGCTGCCGGTGTCGGCGCGGCGCGACGAAATCAGCGCGGCCATCGCGGCGAATCAGGTGGTGATCGTCTGCGGCGAAACGGGATCGGGGAAGACGACGCAGCTGCCGAAGATTGCGCTCGCGATGGGACGCGGCAAGGGCGCAGGCGGGCGCGGCTTGATCGGCCACACGCAGCCGCGGCGCATCGCTGCGTCGAGTGTGGCCAAGCGCATTGCCGACGAGCTGAAGTCGCCGCTTGGCGAGATCGTCGGCTTCAAGGTGCGCTTCCAGGATCGGCTCACTGCGGGCGCGAGCGTCAAGCTGATGACCGACGGCATCCTGCTCGCCGAAACGCAGACCGACCCGCGGCTGTTGGCGTACGACACGCTGATCATCGACGAGGCGCATGAGCGCAGTCTGAACATCGACTTCCTGCTCGGCTACCTGAAGCAGATCCTGCCGCGGCGGCCCGATCTGAAAATCATCGTCACGTCGGCGACGATCGATGCCGACCGATTCGCGCAGCACTTCGAATCGCGCGACGGACCGGCGCCGGTGATCCAGGTGTCGGGCCGATTGTTCCCGGTCGAGCAGCGTTGGCGGCCATTCGAAGAGAGCCGCGAGTACGGGCTCAACGAAGCGATCGGCGATGCGGTCGACGAGCTGTGGCGCGAGGGTGCGGGCGATGCGCTCGTCTTCCTGCCCGGTGAGCGCGAGATCCGCGACGCGGCCGAGCATTTGCGCCGGCATCATCCGCCGGGTGTCGAGGTCGTGCCGCTGTTCGCGCGCCTGAGCCAGCAGGAGCAGGACCGCGTGTTCGAGTCGCACAGCGCGCGCCGCATCGTCCTCGCGACCAACGTCGCCGAGACTTCGCTGACGGTGCCGGGCATCCAGTACGTCATCGATGCCGGCAGCGCGCGCGTCAAGCGCTACAGCTATCGCAACAAGGTCGAGCAGTTGCTGATCGAGCCGGTGAGCCAGGCCGCAGCGAACCAGCGCGCGGGACGCTGCGGGCGCGTGAGCAACGGCATCTGCATCCGGCTTTACGACGAGAAGGACTTCGTCGCGCGGCCGAAGTTCACCGACCCCGAGATCATGCGTTCGTCGCTCGCCGGCGTGATCCTGCGGATGAAGTCACTGAACCTCGGACTGGTCGAAGACTTTCCGTTCCTCGAGCCGCCGCCGCGTCGCGCGATCGCCGATGGCTACCAGTTGCTCGCCGAGCTCGGCGCGGTCGACGAGCAGAACGAGTTGACCGCCACCGGCCGCGAGCTCGCGAAGCTGCCGCTCGACCCGCGAGTCGGCCGAATGATTCTCGAAGGGCGCAACCGTCAGGCCTTGACCGAGGTGCTGATCATCGCGAGCGCGATGAGCGTGCAGGACGTGCGCGACCGCCCGCTCGAGCAGCAGCAGGCGGCCGACCAGGCGCACAAGAAGTTCGACGACGAGAAGTCCGAGTTCATCGGCGACCTGAAGCTGTGGAAGTGGCTGGAAGACGCGCGTGGCGGCGCCAAGGAACACAAGCTGTCGCACCGCAAGCAGGAACAACTGCTGCGCGAGCATTTCATTTCCGGCGACCTACGAGCAGATTCACCTGTCGCTGCTTGCCGGCCTGCTCGGCAACATCGGCTGCAAGAGCGATGACGACGAGTGGTACCTCGGTGCGCGCGGCATCAAGTTTTACCGCCACCCCGGCGTCAATCTGTCGAAGAAGCCGGGGCGTTGGATCGTCGCCGGCGAGCTCGTCGAAACGACCCGCCTGTACGGCCGCAACATCGCCGCGATCGAGCCGCAGTGGCTGCCGATCGTGGCGGGCCACCTCATCAAGACCCAGCTGCTCGACCCGCATTGGGAGAAGAAGGCGGCCGAGGTCGTTGCGCTCGAGCGCGCGACGCTGTACGGCATCGTGATCTACAGCAACCGGCGCGTGAACTTCGGCGCGGTCGACCCCGCCGCGGCGCGCGAGATCTTCATTCGCGAGGCCTTGGTCGGCAACGAATGGGACACTTCATTGCCCTTCCTCGCAGCCAACCGCAAGCTGATCGCGCAAGTCGAAGAGCTCGAGCACAAGTCGCGCCGCCAAGACGTGCTGGTCGACGATGAATTGATCTACGCGTTTTACGATCGGCAGTTGCCGGCCGACGTGTTCAGCGGCGCGAGCTTCGAGCGCTGGTACCGCAACGAGAGCAAGCGCCAGCCGAAGCTGCTGTTCCTCACCCGCGACGAATTGATGCGGCACGAGGCGGCCGGCATTACGACTGCGTCGTTCCCGAAGGTGTTGCGCCTCGGCGGTGTCGATTGCCCGGCGAGCTACCTGCACGAGCCGGGCGACGCGAAGGACGGGGTCACCGTCAGCGTGCCGATCTACGCGCTGAACCAGGTCAACGAAGAGCGCTGTGAATGGCTGGTGCCGGGCATGCTGAAGGACAAGGTGCTCGCGTTGGTGAAGAGCCTGCACCAACGTCCGCGCTCGCGCTTGATGCCGCTGGCGGAGTTCGTCGACGGCTTCGTGCATTCGATCAATGAGGCGCATGGATTTGGCGCCGGTAGCTTGGTCGATGCGCTGCTCAAAGCGGTTCGCGAGAAGGCGCAACTCGATGTTCAGCGCGGCGACTTCAAGCTCGAGCAAGTGCCGGCGCATTTGTTCATGAACTTCCGCGTCGTCGATGAGCATGGGCGGCAGTTGGGGATGGGGCGAAATCTGGCGGCGTTGAAAGCCGAGCTGGGCGGGCAAGCGCGCTCGGCGTTTCAGGCGCTGGCGGGGATGAAAGTGGCGGCCACCGCGCCCTCACCCCAACCCTCTCTCAGAGGGAGAGGGGGCAATTCAAGCGGCAATTCACTCCCTCTCCCTCTGGGAGAGGGCAGGGGTGAGGGCGCGGTCGTTCAAACCACCCCAACTCCCACCCACACCGACTGGACCTTCGGCGAGCTCCCCGAGCTGATGGAAATCCGCAAGGGCAACCAGGCTCTTGTCGGTTTCCCCGCACTCATCGACAAGATCAGCCATGTCGTCATCGAAGTCTTCGACGAGCCCGATGTCGCCGCAATCAAGCACCGCGCCGGCCTGCGCCGCCTCGTCGCGCTGCAAATCCGCGACGCGCTGAAGTACCTCGAGAGGAACATCCCCGACCTGCAGAAGATGTCGGTCCTCTTCATGCCGCTCGGCACCGCCGACGAGTTGCGCGAACAGATCATCGAGCTCGCGCTCGACCGCGCGTTCCTCGCCGACGCGCTGCCCACCGATGCGACAAGCTTTCGCCGCCGCATCGACGAAGGGCGAGGGCGCCTGACCTTGATCGCCAACGAAATCGCGCGCAGCGGACTCCAGGTGCTCATCGACTATGCGGCCGCCACGCGCAAGCTGAAAGACGCGCATGCGCCGAAAGAAGTGGCCGACGACGTGCAAGCGCAGCTGGCCCGCCTCGTGCCCAAGCGCTTCCTGATGACAACGCCTTGGCCGCAGCTCGCGCACTTGCCGCGCTATCTGAAGGCGATCACGATGCGGCTCGATAAGCTGCGCAGCGACCCGGCACGCGACGCCGCGCGGCTCGCCGAGCTGCGGCCGATCGAGCAGCGCTTTCTGCGCATGCTCGCCGATCGCAAAGGCGTCGCCGACGCGCGCCTCGACGAATTTCGCTGGCTGCTCGAAGAGCTTCGCGTCAGCCTGTTCGCGCAGGAGCTGCGCACGCCGCAGCCGGTCAGCGTCAAGCGGCTCGAAAAGGCGTGGGCGCAACTGACCCATTGAACCTTTGCGGTGGCTATGAAGTCCACCCGCTCAGACAACGGAGACGTGCATGGCGCAAGCGGCAGAGTGGGTGCTGGTCCCCGACACACCGCAGCAGATCGACGACGTGGCGCGCTATTGCCGGCGCATCGTCAACCGGCGCGCATTGATGGCCGCCGGTGTCGCAGCGGTGCCGATCCCCGGGCTCGACTGGGTGACCGACGTCGGCGTGCTGCTCAAGCTCATCCCCGACATCAACCACGCCTTCGGCCTGACGCCGGAGCAAGTCGAGCGCTTGGCACCCGACCGCCGCGTCGTCGTCTACAAGGCCATTTCCGCTGGCGGAAGCCTGCTCGTCGGCAAGATGGTGACGCGCGATCTGGTCATGCGGGTGCTGCGCATCGTCGGCGTTCGATTGACGACGCAGCAGGCCGCGAAATACGTGCCGGTCGCCGGCCAAGCGGTGTCGGCGGCGTTGACCTTCTCGGCGCTGAAGTATGTTTGCGAGCAGCACATACGCCAATGCATCGACGTTTCGCGCCAGCTGATGCTGCCCGCGCCGAAGAGCCGCTGAGTACAATCGCCGCGTTCGGGGTGTAGCGCAGCCTGGTAGCGCAACTGCTTTGGGAGCAGTGGGTCGGATGTTCGAATCATCTCACCCCGACCATCGTTCTCTTCGGCCTCCACGGCCCTCGCTGCCCGTAGCTCAACTGGATAGAGCAGCTGCCTTCTAAGCAGCAGGTCGGGGGTTCGAGTCCCTCCGGGCAGGCCATCCTCGCTGAGACCTTAGTCGCTTACCCGCTGCCAGCAATTGCGCTGCCCTGGGGTGGCCTGATAGGTGCCGCCGAACAACGAAGTGCCGCGCTTGACGAAGAGCAGGGCGATCCGGGCGGCTTGGGCGTGACCGCTGTCGGCCAGCACCGCCAGTCGGTCGAACGACGCTTGCCAATGACCGTTCGCCATCAGCAGCAAGGCTTCGTCAAAAGGCTTCTCCTGCGGCTTGACGCGACTGGGCGCGACGATTCGCATGCCGTTCAACGCGCCGTTCACTGGAGGAATTGGCTTGCTGCTCATCGAAGGCTCCGCACTGTGGAGCCCATGAGTTGCAGCACTCACCGAATCGGTTCATGTCTTCGCTCGCGGCGCGGCAACATCGGCCGTGATCTCATACGACCGCAGCCTCTGTGCATGATCGAAGATCTGCGAGGTGATCATCAATTCATCCGCCGCGGTGCGCGCAATGAAGCTTTTCATCGTGTCGCGCACCGTGTCGGGCGAGCCGATCGCTGAGCTCGATAACACATTGTCGAGCAGCGCCCGCTCCTGCGGGCCGATGCGGCTCAGGTAGTCGGCCATCGGCGGGGGCAGGCGCGACGGCCGGCCGCTGCGCAGGTTGACGAACGCCTGCTGCATCGACGTGGCGAGCAGCTTCGCGTGCTCGTCGGTGTTGGCGGCGAAGACGTTGAAGCCCAGCATCACGTAGGGTGCTGCAAGCTGCGCCGACGGCTTGAACGTCGCGCGGTACAGGGCGATCGCCTGCATCATCTGGGCCGGTGCGAAATGCGACGCAAAGGCATACGGCAGGCCGAGCGCCGCGGCAAGCTGAGCACCGAACAGGCTCGAGCCGAGGATCCAGATCGGAACGTTCAGCCCGGCGCCGGGCACGGCGCGAACGGCTTGGCGCGGCGCGGTCGAGAAGTAGTCCATCAGCTCGACGACATCCTGTGGAAACTCGTCGGCGTCGGAGGCGAGATTGCGCCGCAACGCACGCGCGGTGACGGGGTCGGAGCCGGGCGCTCGTCCCAAGCCTAGATCGATTCGGCCGGGGAACAATGACTCCAACGTCCCGAACTGCTCGGCGATGACCAACGGCGAGTGGTTGGGCAGCATGACGCCGCCGGCGCCGACTCGTATCGTCGATGTGCCGGCTGCGACATGGCCGATCAATACCGCCGTCGCGGCGCTTGCGATGCCCGGCATGCCGTGGTGCTCGGCGAGCCAGAAACGCTTGTAGCCCCAGCGTTCGCCGTGCCGAGCCAGGTCGAGGCTGCGGCGAAACGACGTGGCCGCGTCGCTGCCTTCGGTGATCGGCGACAGGTCGAGGATGGAAAGCGGAACCATGCGATGAGGTCGTAGCGAACGCCGATTCTCCGGCCTCGCCCGCGGCCCTGCCAGGTGGCGGGATTTGCTCGCGACGCGCGCTGCCGCAGCGTCACTTCGCGCCGTCCTGCGGCATTTCGTCGCAATGCGCTCGCCGGCGTTGCGCGCCATCAGCACAGTGGCTCCCGTCACGTCCCACGAAGGAGCCACCATGACAGCCCAAGCCCGCTTAACGACCTCACGCAGAGCCTTGATTCTCTGGTGGGCAGCCACCGCATTCGCGTCGATCGCCGCCACTTTGATGATCGCGGCGCCGGCCCAGGCAGCGGTGCCAGCACCGGCGCTCGACGCCGCGTTCCAGAGCTTTCAGCGCGCCAGCGCAAGCAATGACACCGCCACCATCGAAGCGGTGGCCGAGCAGTTCGCGCGTCTTTCTGCGGCTGACCCTGCCGACCCGGTGCTGCTCGCCTACGGCGGTGCAGCCATTGCAATGCGCGCCAACACGACGGCGCTGCCGTGGCGCAAGCTGAGCTTCGCCGACGAAGGCCTGGCGCAAGTCGACAAGGCCTTGACGATGCTCAACGCCGGCCACGACACGCCGCTGCATCGCGGCATCGCGGCGAGCCTCGATACGCGCTTCGTCGCAGCGACCACGTTTCTTCGCATGCCGGCGATGCTGAACCGCCATGCACGCGGCGCGCGGCTGCTCGACGAGGTGCTGAAGAGCCCGCTGTTCGCCGGCGCGCCGGTCGGCTTTCGCGCCGCAGTGTGGATGCGCGCTGCCGACGAGGCCACCAAGGACAAGCGCAACGACGAGGCGCGCCAATGGCTGAACCTGGTGGCCGCCAGCGGCGCGTCGCAAGCGGCCAGCGCGCAAGCCAAGCTGAAGGAACTCGCGCCATGAATCCGATCGTGACGCCTCTGAAGCTCCCCGAGACGACGCCAGTGCTCGACCTGCGCGGCCTGCACAAGACCTACCGCCTCGGCAAGCATGTCGTTCCTGCGTTGCAAGGTGTGGACCTGACGCTGCAAGCGGGCGAGATGCTCGCGCTGACCGGCCCGTCGGGCAGCGGCAAGAGCACGCTGCTGAACCTTGCCGGCCTGATCGACAAGCCCGACGACGGTGAAGTGATCCTGCGCGGCCGCACGGTGACCAGCATCGGCGAGACCGAAGCCACGCTGCTGCGCCGCGATGCGATCGGCTTCGTGTTCCAGAGCTTCAATCTGGTGCCGGTGATGACGGTCGCTGACAACGTCGACTACCCCTTGTTCCTGTCC
>VBCQ01000457.1 GCA_005882155.1 Betaproteobacteria bacterium | reverse complement strand
AACGACTTGTCCGAGCGCGAGTACCAGCTCGAGCGCGGCGGGCAGTGGGACAAGGGCAAGGGCTGCGACACCTTCGGCCCGGTCGGGCCGTGGCTCGTCACGCGCGACGAGGTGAGCGACCCGCAGGCGCTCGACATGTGGCTCGAAGTCAACGGCCGGCGCTTCCAGAATGGCAGCACCCGAACGATGGTGTTCGGCGTCGCGACGCTGGTGAGCTACATCAGCCGCTTCATGACCCTGTACCCGGGCGACCTAATCAGCACCGGCACGCCGCCCGGCGTCGGCCTCGGGCAGAAGCCGCCGCTGTACCTGAAGCCGGGCGACGAGATGCGCTTGGCGATCGCCGGCCTCGGCGAGCAGCGGCAACGCGTGCACGCGTGGAACGCGGCGTTGATCGATGAATAACGCGCCGGTCATTCGCATTCATCCGGCCGACGATGTCGTCATCGCGCGCCGGCAATTGCTGTCGGGCACCGTGCTGCCCGGCGAGGGCGTGACGGTGAGCGGGCTCATTCCGCCCGGCCACAAGGTGGCTGTGCACGCGATTCCCGCCGGCGCACCGGTGCGCCGCTACAACCAGGTCATCGGCAGCGCCAAGCAAGACATCGCGCCGGGGCAGCATGTGCACAGCCACAACCTCGAGTTCAGCCATGTCGCGCTCGACTACGCGGTCGGCCAGGGGCTGCATGCGACCGACTATGTCGACACACCCGCGACCTTCGACGGCATCGTGCGCGCCGACGGCCGCATCGCCACGCGCAATTACATCGGCGTGCTGACCTCGGTGAACTGCTCGGCGACCGTCGCACGCGCGATCGCCGACCACTTCCGCCGCGACATCCATCCCGAAGCGCTGGCCCGCTACCCCAACGTCGACGGCGTCGTCGCGCTGACCCATGGCAGCGGCTGCGCGACCGACAGCGCAGGCGAGCCGCTGCAGGTGCTGCGCCGCACACTCGGCGGCTATACGCGGCACCCGAACTTCGCGGCGATCCTCGTCGTCGGCCTCGGCTGCGAGACGAATCAGATCGAGGGCCTGATGGCGCAGGAAGGCCTCGCGAGCGGCACCACGCTGCACAGCTTCAACATCCAGGACACCGGCGGCACGAGCCGCAGCGTCGCGCATGGGATCGAGCTCGTGCAATGGCTGCTCGACGATGCGAACCGAGTCAAGCGTCAGCCGGTCAGCGCGAGCCACATCACGGTAGGCCTGCAGTGCGGCGGATCCGACGGCTACTCGGGCATCAGCGCGAACCCCGCGCTCGGCGCCGCGGTCGATCGGCTCGTTCGCCACGGCGGCACCGCGATCTTGTCGGAGACGCCCGAGACGCCGGAGATCTACGGCGGCGAGCATCTGCTGACGCGGCGCGCCGTATCGAGCGATGTCGCCGACAAGCTGCTCGCGCGCATTCGCTGGTGGGAGCGCTACTGCGCCCGCAACGACGCCGAGATGGACAACAACCCGTCGGCCGGCAACAAGGCAGGAGGGCTCACGACGATCCTCGAGAAGTCGCTCGGCGCGATCGCCAAGAGCGGCACGACCAACCTCGTCGACGTCGTCGAATACGCGCAGCCGGTCACCGCGCACGGCCTCGTGTTCATGGACACGCCGGGCTACGACCCGGTGTCCGCCACCGGCCAGGTCGCCGGCGGCGCGAACCTGATCTGCTTCACGACCGGCCGTGGCTCGGCCTACGGCTGCGCACCGTCGCCGTCGCTGAAGCTCTCGACCAACACCGCGCTGTGGCAGCGCCAGGAAGACGACATCGACATCAACTGCGGCGAGATCGTCGACGGCAGCGCGAGCATCGACGAGATGGGCGAGCGCATCTTCCGCTTGATGCTCGAGGCCGCATCGGGACGCAAGACCAAGAGCGAGCTGCACGGCTACGGGCAAAACGAGTTCGTGCCGTGGTCGCTCGGCGCGGTGATGTGATGCGGCTGCACCCTTCGACGCTGGCCTGCCTGCCGAGCGATGTCGCGCGCCCGCGCTACGACCGCGAGGCGCTGCGCCCCGGCATCGTCCATCTCGGGCTCGGCAGCTTCGCGCGCGCGCACCTGGCCGCTGCCACCGAAGCTGCGCTGCACGCGAGCGGCGACCTGCGCTGGGGCATCGTCGGCGTCTCGCTGCGCACGAGCGACACGCGCGATGCGCTCGCGCCGCAGGCCGGCCTGTACACGCTCGCGTTGCGCGAGCGCGCCGGCGACGGCACGCCGCACGAGACGCTGCGGGTGATCGGTGCCGTCACGCAATTGCTGGTCGCGCCGGAAGACCCGGCTGCGGTGCTCGCGAAAATCGCCTGCTCCGACACGCGCATCGTCAGCCTGAGCGTCACCGAGCAGGGCTACCACCGCGACTCGGCGAGCGGCGCGCTGCGCACCGACGACGCCGATATCGCGCACGACCTCGCCCATCCGACCACGCCGCGCAGCGCGCTCGGCTTCATCGTGCATGGCTTGCGACGCCGGCTGCAGCGCGGCCTGCGCCCGCTCAGCCTGTTGTCATGCGACCGCGTGCCCGACAACGGCCGAACGCTGCGACGCCTGGTGCTCGAATTCGCCGAGCATGTCGACCCGGCCTTGCATGCCTGGATCCTCGCGAGCTGCACGTTTCCGAATTCGATGCTCAACCGTGTCGTGCTGCGCGGCAGCGATGCCGACCGGACCCGCGTCCGTGAGCGGCTCGGCCTCGAAGACAGCGGCACGGTGTTCGCCGAGCCGCTGGTCGACTGGGCGATCGAAGACCGCTTCGCCGCCGGCCGCCCGGCCTGGGACGAAGCCGGCGCGCGCTTCGTCGAGCAGGCCGAAGCCTTGGTCCGCGTCTAGAACAACAACCGCGGCAGCCACAGCGAGATCTGCGGCACGTAGGTCACGAGGACCAGGAAGCCGAGCATCGTCAGCAGCCACGGCAGCACCGCGACGGTGAGCTCGGTGATGCCCATTCGCGTGATGCCGGTGGCGACGTACAGGTACAGGCCGACCGGCGGGTGGCACATGCCGACTTCCATGTTGACGACGATCAGGATGCCGAAGTGCACCGGGTCGATGCCGAGCTTCATCGCGACCGGGAACAAGATCGGCGCCATGATCAGCACGATCGACGACGGCTCCATGATGTTGCCGGCCATCAGCAGCAGCACGTTGACGACGAGCAGGAACGCGATCGGGCCGAGGCCTTGGTCGAGAATCCACTGCGCCATGTTCTGCGGAATGTTCTCGTTGGTCATCAGGAACGAGAACAGCACTGCGTTGGTGATGATGTACAGCAGCATCGCGCTGGTGTTGGCGCTGCCCAGCAGCACCCGCGGCACGTCCTTCAAGCCCATGTCCTTGTAGACGAACACCGCGATGAA
>VBCQ01000461.1 GCA_005882155.1 Betaproteobacteria bacterium | reverse complement strand
TGCGTCTACGATCTCTACCGACATCGCGTCGCGGCGGGCATCGAGCAGGTCATCGCGACGACGCTCGCCCGCGCGATTACGTGCGACAGCGCAGCCCACATCACGCTCGATCCGCAGCAGCGCAGCGTCGACGCCGCGTGGTGGCCGACATCGGCTGTGCCGCTGTTCGATCGCAGCGTGCTCTACGCGCTGCACGAGCGCGACCATCCGCTGACGCCGCACTATCGGCAATCGCGAGACACGCGTGCGTGGCGCCTGTCCGACCTCGTCGATGCCGATCAATTTCGCTCGACCGAGCTCTATCGCGCGGTCTATCAAAGCCTCGGCATCGAGCATCAGCTCGTGATGCTGCTCGCGAGCCCGGACCAGCGCGTGCGGCTGGTCGCGCTGCATCGTCGCCACCCGGCCTTCACCGAAGACGAGCGTTTGCTGCTCGAGCTGCTGTGGCCGCATCTGACGCAGGTGGTGCGAACCGCACGCCTGGCGAATCGGCGCGGCGAGCGAACGATGTCAATCGCGGAAGGCGCCGAGCGGCGCGGCGTCATGGTCGTGCGCGGCGACGGCAGCGTTGTGCTGTGCACCGAGCCGGCGAGGGTGTGGCTGCGCGAATACTTCGGCTGGCCGGTGGCGATGCATCGCATCGAGTTGCCCGAGCGGCTCGCCGCTTGGCTCGGCGAGCGCCTCGCCGAGGAGCGCGAGGGGCGGCTGTTGCCGCCGGCACGGCGCGACCCTCTGGTGATCGCAAAGGACGACCGCGCCCTCGTGATCAACGTCGTGCTCGGTCAATCCAAGGACGAGCACTTGTTGTCGATCGACGAGGAGCTGCTCGTCGCGCCGGTGGCCACACTGACGGCGCTCGGCCTCACGCAGCGCGAGGCCGAGGTGCTCGCCTGGGTCGCGCAAGGAAAGACGAATCGCGAGATCGGCATGATCCTCGGGTCGAGCGGCCGCACGGTGCAGAAGCACCTCGAACATGTGTTCCAGAAGATCGGCGTGGAAAGCCGAACCGCGGCGATCCTGCGCGCATGGCAGGTGGGGCGCTATGCGGTATTCGCGCCGGCGTGAGCGGCGCGCTCACTCGTCCCAGCTGTCGATCGCCGTCTCGCGAAAGATCTTGCCGTCGCGCAACTGAGCGATCGACAGCACGACGACGCGCGTCCCATCCGGGTACTGGCAGGTCTGATGGAAAGCGAGCGATCCTTCGCCGATGACGGCCTTCTCGACGCAGTGCGTCATCTCGCGCGCACACACATCCTCGAACATCTTGCGCAGCGCTTCGCGACCTTTGAGGACGAGCGGGCGGCTCGGCGGGCTGTTGCGGTTGATGATGACGTGCTCGCAGTCGTCGGTGTACAGGCTTGCGAGCAGGGCGGGGTCGCGCTGCTCGATGCCGCGGCGCAGCGCGTCGCACAGTTCGGCCGTTTGCTGCCGATCGGCGATCGCGTTCATGGCGTGCTCTTCGGCGGCTCCCACAGCTCGACCCGATTGCCTTCTGGGTCCATGACCCAACCGAATTTTCCGTAGTCCGAGGTCTCGGTCTTGTCGTCGACTGCGCAGCCTTCGGCGCGAAGCGCGCTCAGCAGGCTTTGCAGGTCATCGACGATGTAATTGACCATGAACGGCGCCGTGCTCGGCGCGAAGTACTCGCTCGTGTTCGGAAAGATGCTCCACGCGGTGGTGCCGTTCGGGTTCGGCGCATCGGGCGAATTCCAGCGAAACGCAACGCCGCCCCATTCCTGAACCTCGAGCCCCAGATGACGCCGATACCAATCGCGCAGACCATCGGGGTCCTTCGCCTTGAAGAACACGCCGCCAATGCCGGTGACTCGGGCCATGATTGCCTCCCGCCGTTACTTCGCCTTCGCTGCCGCCGTGATCTGCTCGATCGTGAACGTGTAGCTCGTCTTGTCGAGCGGCTTGTGGCAGGCCAGGCACTCGGCCTGGTTGACGCCGGGGCGCGGCTGCTTGGCCGTGGTGAAGACGGCGTAGTTCCAGTTCTCGTTGCGCAGCATGTCGGGGATGTCTTTGCCCCAGCCCGCTTCACGCGCCATCGCGGTGTAACTCACCAACTGGTCGGGCACGAAGAAGCCGTCGGGTCCCATCACCGGCTTCTTGTCGGCGTCGAGCTTGGCTGAATAGACTTCGGCGAACATCATCGAACCGTCGGGCAAGCTCTTGCCGGCTTTCGCGGCCTGCAGTGCCGCGTTGTTGACGTAGTAGTAGCGAACCTGCTTGGTCGCCGGGAAGTTGATCGTGTGGTACTTCGTGAAGGTGGTCTTGTAGTTCTCGGGGAAGGTCACGCCGCTCTTCGCGAGGTTCGGCAGAAAGTCCGACTTTGCCGCCGCGGCGGCACCCGGCTGCGTGGCGAAGTAGGCCGCGACATTGGCGATGTCGTCGTTGCTCAGCTGAGTCGCGATCGCGCTCATGATCGGGTTCTTGCGCGTGCCTTCCTTCAGCGCCTTCAGCTGCGTTTCGATGTACACCGCCTTCTACGCCGCGAGGTTCGGGATCGTGTCGCTGACACTCACCCCGGCCACCCCGTGGCACGCCGCGCACACCGTCTGCACCTTGGCCTTGCCGGCCTCGACATCCGCCGCAAACGCAT
>VBCQ01000104.1 GCA_005882155.1 Betaproteobacteria bacterium | reverse complement strand
TCCTCGACGTCGCGCCGGCGTTGCGGCGTCTTGCCGGTCTTCAGCGCGATGACGCAGCGGATGGTCTCGACGCTGCCCTGCAGCAGCATGAAGATCGCGGCGATCGGAATCACGGCCTTGAACGGATAGATCGGCGGCCCCGTCGGGCTCGACGAGCTGTGCTCGTTCATCTGCCACGACAAGCTGAAGAATTCGTAGCCCGAGTACAGCAGCGCCAGCATCGCCGGAAAGAAGAACAGCAGCAGACAGGCCAGCTCGATGCCGGCCCGCACCTTCAGCGAGAGCATCCGCGAGATGAAGTCGCCGCGCACATGCCCGTCCTGCGACAGCGTGTACGCCCCCGCCATCATGAACAGCGTGCCGTACAGGATGTATTCGGTGTCGAAAGCCCAGCCGGTCGGCGCGCTGAAAGCGTAGCGCATCACGACGTCGTACGACGTGGCCAGTGTGAGCGCGATGATGCACCAGGCGAAGGTCTTGCCCACCCAGGTGCTCAGGTCATCGATGAACAACAGGTATCGCTGCATGCTCTACCCCTCAGCCCTGCGGATGGGCTCGCAAGCACACGTACAGCAGATCGCCCCGTCCGGCCGCTCGCATGCGTCGGCCAGCGGGTGCGAAGAAATCGGGCGAAGGCTCGTCCCTCAGAATTCAGGTCGTTCTTTTCAGCCCAAGGAAATGGCTTGCCGCGAGCTCGCGCGGCGACTCGTTGAGTGCACGCCATCCGACAATCGTCTTCGCCCACGCCTTCTGTGATTCGACGACCCTGCCGAAGAACTTGTTTTCCTGGCTGAGGCGCGCCAGGATCTTGTCCCATGCGGCGAGCTGCGCATTGAGGACCGATTTCGGCGTCTCGTAGACCTTGACGCCCTGCTTCTCGATCTTGGCGAGGTCCTCCGGATAGCGCTTCTGCAGCTTCCACGACATGTCGGCCGACGCAGCTTCGACCGCATACTTGACAATCGCCTGCAGCTCCTTGGGCAGCGCGTTGTATTTCGCCTTGTTGAAGATGATCTCGAAGCATTCCATGTCCTGGTGGAAGCTCTGCAGCATGTAGACCTTCGACACGTCCGGAAAGCCCAGCGCGAGATCGGACGACGGATTGTTGAATTCCGCGGCGTCGAGCACGCCCCGGTCCATGGCCGGCACGATGTCGGCGCCGCCCATGATCGTGACCGCTGCGCCCATCTCGTTCATCAGGTCGGCCGCGAGCCCGACAGTGCGATATTTCAGCTTCTGCATCTGCGCGGCGTCGGTGATCGGCTTCTTGAACCAGCCCAGCGGCTGCGTCGGCATCGGACCGGTCAGCCAGCCGACCACATTGACCTTCAGGATGTCGTTGAGCAGCTCGTTGTAGAGTTTTTCGCCGTCTCCGTAATAGAACCAGCCGAGCAGATCATTCGCGCTCCAGCCGAACGCCGGGGCGGTGCCGAACAGCGAGAACGCCTTGTTCTTGCCATACCAATATGCGCACACCCCATGTCCGCCGTCGAGCACGCCGCTGCTGACCGCGTCCTGCATGCCGAAAGCGCCGACCACCGCACCCGCCGGCAAGACGTCGAGCCGCAACCGTCCACCGCCCATTTCGTTGACGCGTCTGGCGTAGTCCTGGGCGTATTCGTGGAAGATGTCTTTGGCGGGCCAGGTGCTTTGAAACCGCCAGACGATGGGAGTTTGCGACTTGGCGATCATCGGGGCGGCGAGGGCCGCCCCACCTGCGGCGGCGCTTGTGGCTGCCTTGAGAAACTTTCGCCGCGTTGCGGTGGACGTGACGGGTTCGGCTTTCGCCGCGGTGAGCGATTTGCGGGTCATGGCTCCTCCTAAGTGAACAGGACTGCACAAGCGTAGGAATGCACGACTTGGTCAATGTACGTTGAGCGACAGCCAGCTCAGCTAGGACTAACCCCCGACGGAAAAGACCTGCCGGCAAAGCAGGTTTGGCCGGCGTGCATGGCGTGCGAAATGCGCACGTGGGATGCCGATGTGCCGTACAGGAGCAACTGGGTGAAACCCCCGCCGTGCCTTCGGTCCCGTCCCTCCCGTCCCTACTGTCGGACGCCTTCGACCGAGATCACCAAGCGGACACGGTCGCTGACGAACGGCAGGCCGAGACTGCTGCCGAATTCGCTGCGCTTGAGCTCGCCTTCGAAGTCGCCGCCGCAGACCTCGCGCTGCAGCCGCGCGTCGGTGCGACAACCGAAATTCAGTGTGCGCAGCGCGAGCGGCCGCGACACGCCGCGTAGCGTGAACTCGCCGCGCACTTCGGCCAGGCGCTCGCCGTCGAAGCGCAGCTCGCTGGCGACGAAAAAGGCCGTCGGGTGTGCCGTCGCGGCGAGAAAGTCGCTGCCGCGCAGCACGCTGTCGAGCGCCGGCACGCCGCTCGACACCGAGCCGGTGGCGATGCTGATCGAGACGTCGCCGTGCCGCTCGCCGCGGTCACTGCGGTCGATCCGCACGCTGCCCTCGACGCGGTCGAATCGCCCGCGCTGGGTCGAGGTGCCGAAGTGGCGCGTCTCCCAATGCACCCGCGTGTGCGCCGGGTCGAGCGCGAACGCGAGCGTCTCGGCGCGGACGGTGCCCGCTGCGATCAGCGCGGCGGCGGCGAGGAAAAGGGCATCGCGTACGCGTCGCATGGCATGTCTTCCTATTGCTTGACTGCTTCGATCTGGATCAGCAGCCGGATGT
>VBCQ01000458.1:2583-7349 GCA_005882155.1 Betaproteobacteria bacterium | reverse complement strand
CAGTGGAAAAACGGGGCGCGATGCGCGAACTGCGGAGCATACCGAAGTCGCACGTCACGCTGCGCCGCCAAGGGCACCGGCGGCGGCGACTGCGTTTTCTCAGGGTGCTCGTGCGACTTTCAGCAATCGCTGCACTTCGTCGTGGCCGACATACTGGGTACCCAACTTGGACAACGCGTCGAGTTCGGTTATGCCCTGCGCCTTGTCGCCGGCGAGCAGATAAATCTTCGCCAGCGTCAGGCGCAGCCCCGGAGTCTCGAGCGCCTTCGCGACCGCGCGCCGCTGCGTTTTGATCGCCTCGGCGTATTGCTTTTCCGCGGCCTGCGCGAGGGCCAAGGTATCCAGCGCGTCGACTTGATCTGGGGCCGCCTTGACGGCCCGCTCGGCGTACTGCAGGGCGCCCGGCTTCTTTTGCTGCATCAGCAGCCACGCCAGGTTGTTCAGAGCCACCGCGTTGTCGGGCATCTGATGGACGACCGCCTGAAACCGCACTTGCGCTGCGGCGAAGTCTCCGCGGCGCATCGTGGCATCGGCAATCTGCAGCAAGAACACGACGTCGCCTGGGTGCTCCTTGGTCCAGCCGTCGGCGAATCGCGTTGCCTCCGCCGTCTGCTTGGCACTGATGAGAGCCTCATGCAGACCCGCCGCAGCCTGGTCGCCGCCGGACTTGGTCAAGGCCTTGCGGTAGGCGGCGACGGCCGCGTCCCAGTGTTGCTGTGAGGCTTCGATGCCGCCTTCGGCGATGAAACCCATCGCCTCGTCGGGCCGGCGAGTCTGCAACTCGCGCGCTGCGGCCAGGCTGTCGCGAACTCGCGCTTTGCTCATGCCGATGGCGACGGCATGCTGATAGGCGCGCGTCGAATCGGGGTCATGCTCGATCGCATGTTGGGTCTCGGCCCGCGCAGCGTCAAAATTCTTGCCGGCGATATGGACGTCGGCCAGACCCAGATAGCCTGCTGCCGAAGACGGTGCCAGCGAGACGATCTTGCGGAAGTCGTTGAGGGCCTGCTCACGGTCGCCGCTGGCCAGGTGCAGGTGGCCGAGCCGGTCGAGCACCTCGATGTTCTCCGGCAGTGCAGCGGCTGCCGACTGGGCCGCTGCCAGCGCCCGCGGCACGTCTTTCGTCGCCCACAGATAGTCGATTTGAGCCAGCCGCGTCGCGCTGTCGCTGGCAGCCGCGGCGACGGCATCGTCGAAGCTGCGCTCGATGTCTGCCTTGGGCATGCCGCGTCGAATTTGCAGCTCGGTGTAGCCCAGCCGCGCCTTGATGTTCTTCGGGTCGAGCTTCAGCAACGCCTCGAAGCGGCTTTGCGCCGTCTCGGGGTGCCCGTCGCGCATGTCGAGCGCAGCCAACGCGGCCACCGCCGGAACGTGTTTTGGATCGCGCTGGAACGCCTGCATGAAGCTGCTGCGCGCAGCGGCCATGTCGGCGCGCAGCAGATGGATCCGGCCGCGCAACATCGGCGCCGTCACGCCATCCGGCTGCTTGGCCTCGAGCTTGTCGATCGCGGCCAGAGCTTGCTCGAACTCGCGCCGCTCGATCAATGCGACGATCAGCCCCATGTCGACCGTGACATCCTTGTCGTCAGCGGCAAGTGTGCGCAGCTCTGCGAGGGCCAGTCTGGGGTTTCCCTCGTCGAAGCGGGCAAAGATCACGGCAGCACTCAGTCCCTTGTCATGCGGCTTCAGTTTGGCTGCGTGCTGATGCAGCGTTTTCGCCGCGTGGAGATCGCCGGCCTGCAAATGCGCTTGCGCCGCGTAGCTCAGCACATCGGGGTCGGGGGCGACATCGGGTTCGAGCAGCGGAGCGAGCACTGCGAGCGCCTCGGACGGCTTATGCGACTTCAGATACGTTTGCGCCAGCAAGCGCCGCACGGGAGCGGATGCGGGCGAGAGCTTGAGGGCGCGGCCGAGAAGCGATTCGGCCGATGCCAGTGATCCGAGCTCGTAGTCGATTCCGCCCGCCAAGTGCATCACCATCACGTTGTTGGGAAGTGCCTGCAGCACCGGTTGCAGCACATCGTGCGCGTGCTTGTAGTCGCCGTTCGCGGCCGCGAGCTTCGCCTCGAAGAATTGCGTCGAAGGACGCTTCGGCCCCAGTCGCTTCAACTCCTCGACTTGTTGACCTGCCGCTACCAGATCGTGCCTCGCCAGATGCAGCGAAGCGAGGTTCATGTGCGCTTCGGTGCGGCTGTTGTCGATCGCAAGCACCTTTCGATAGGCTTCGACCGCCGCTGCGTCGGCAGCCTTGAGCTTGAACAGCAGGTCAGCCTTGAGCTGCCATGCATCTGCGTCGGATGGCGCCGTGGCGAGCAAATCATCAAGCCGCTTGAGCGCGCCGTCGACATCGCCTTTCGCCGCTGTCAACCGCGACTTCAGCACGATGGCCGCGGCGTACTGGCGCGATGCAATGAGCGCCTTGTCGACCGCTGCCACGGCGTCGTCCGTCATGCCCTGTGCCAGATACGCGTTTGCGACAAGAGTCTGAATTTCGGCCGCCAGTCCGGGGTCCGCGATCTCCAGACCTTCGAAATCCCGGACGACCTTGGCGTACTTGGCTTGCGCCATCAGCGCCTTGGCGCGCCAGAGCAGCATGGACGGGGAGTGGTAGTCGAGCGCATCGGCGCGCTGCAATTCCAGCTCGGCGCCAACCGCGTCGCCGCTCTCGAGCAGCGCGCGGCCCAGCAGCGCACGCACTTCGCCGGATTTTGGATTCTTCTCGACCGCGTTTTTCAACTGGATCACCGCGGCCTTCGCGTCGTGCTTGTCGAGATACGCTTTGGCCGACGCGAGCAGCCCCTGTTCGCTGTCGTCAGCGCAGGCCGCCAGAAGAATCGCCGCTGCCGTGATCGCGAGCCGCCGGCCGTACATCGAAATCATCATGTTCTCCGTTGAACGTCTTCATGCGAACGAAGGCCCCGCTTGCCGGAGGCAGGCAGGGCCTTCGAAGGTGTTAACGGCCCGCGCGAAGCGAGAGCCGCACCTGGTGCGAGCCGTTCAGCTTGACTTGCGCTTGCGCGTCAGGCCTGCGCCCACCGCAGCAATGCCCAGCAGCGCCAGGATGCCTGGCTCAGGGACCGGGTTGACCTGATTGCCGACGAACTGAATCAGGTTCTTCGTCAGATTCTGTGATGCCGGCAGGTCGAACTGATTCATCATGAAGTTGACGTCGAGGATCGTGGTCAGCGCGCCGGCTATCGCGTTCGACAGCGACCCCACACCGAACGCAATGCCCGCACCCATCGACTCGTCGGCACGTGCGGTGATCCACGCTCCCGAGCCCTTGCTGGTGAAGCACCCGGACGCTGCATAGGTGACCGTCGTGACCGGGTTCGGCCCGGTGAACGGCGCATGAACGACCTCGGGGCCGTCAAAGCACCCGTTGAAGCCGATCGAGCCGCCACCCAGCGACGAAATAAGGCTCAGGATCGAGTTGTCGCGGGTGAGGAAGCTGGAGTTCTCGCCCATCAGGAACAGGCCGCCGCCAGACTGCAGATAGCTCGTGTACTTGGCTTGCTCGGCGCCGGTCAGAGCCGACACGTTGTCGAAGCGGATGTCCCACACTTGGCTGTACGGCGCCAAATTGACCGGCAGGGTGTCGAGGATTGTGACGGTGTTGCCTGCGGCCACCTGCAGTGCCTGCAGGTTGTTCATCACGGCCGTCGTGGTACCGACTTCACTCGTTTGCGAAAGGCCGCTGACGATCAGGATCGGGCCGGCGTTCGCGACCGACACGGCGGCAAATGCCGCAATGCCGATGAGCGATTTGGAAAATTTCATCGTTATGTCCTCCAAATGGCGTTTATTGGTTGCGGTTGGCGAATGCCAATCCGGGGCATCGGTAGCACGCCTCGTGCCACAAAGAAAAAATGTATAAGCGACAACGACTTAAGTCTGTCGCTTTGTAATTTCCTGATCCGACTGTAAGGTTTTTCGACGGTCAAAAGAGGAAATACCGCTGCGCCATCGGCAACAGCGTTGCCGGCTCGCAAGCGAGCAGCACGCCGTCGGCTCGCACCTGGTAGGTCTGCGCATCGACCTGCATTACGGGCGTGTAGTGGTTGTGCAGCATGTGCTGCTTCTTCACCGTGCGGCAGCTCTTCACCGCGGCAACGCGCTTGTGCAGGCCGAGTGCTTCGTGCACCCCGCCGTTCACCGCGGACTGGCTCATGAAGCTCAGCGAGCCCTGGTGCAAGGCGCCGCCGAAGCTGCCAAACATCGGCCGGGAGTGCACCGGCTGCGGAGTCGGGATCGATGCATTCGGGTCGCCCATCGCGGCCGCGGCGATGAAGCCGCCCTTCAGAATCAACGACGGCTTGATGCCGAAGAAGGCCGGCTTCCAGAGCACCAGGTCGGCCCACTTGCCTTCCTCGATGCTGCCGACCTCGTGCGAGATGCCGTTGGCGATGGCGGGGTTGATCGTGTACTTGGAGATGTAGCGCTTGACTCGCGCGTTGTCATTGCGGGAGGAATCCCCAGGCAACGCGCCGCGCTGCAATTTCATCTTGTGCGCCGTCTGCCAGGTGCGGATGATGACCTCGCCGACGCGGCCCATCGCCTGCGAGTCGGAGCTCATCATGCTGATCGCGCCGAGGTCGTGCAGCACGTCTTCGGCGGCGATGGTCTCGCGGCGGATGCGGCTCTCGGCGAAGGCGAGGTCCTCGGCGATCGCCGCATCGAGGTGGTGGCACACCATCAGCATGTCGAGGTGCTCGTCGACGGTGTTCGCCGTGTACGGCATCGTCGGGTTGGTCGACGACGGGAGG
>VBCQ01000458.1:0-2398 GCA_005882155.1 Betaproteobacteria bacterium | reverse complement strand
GTCGTGCCCCAGTCCTCGTGCAGCTTCAGGCCGATCGCGCCGGCCTCGACCTGCTGGCGCAGCGCCTGCGGCTGGCTCGCGTTGCCCTTGCCGAGAAAGCCCAGGTTCATGGCGAACGCATCGGCCGCCTGCAGCATGCGCGCCAGGTTCTCGGGGCCCGGGGTGCAGGTGGTCGCGAAGGTGCCGGTGGCCGGGCCGGTGCCCCCGCCGAGCATCGTCGTCACGCCGCTCGCGAGCGACTCTTCGATCTGCTGCGGGCAGATGAAATGGATGTGGCAGTCGATGCCGCCGGCGGTGACGATCATCCCTTCGGCCGCGATGATTTCGGTGCCCGGGCCGATGACGATGTCGACGCCCGATTGCACGTCGGGGTTGCCGGCCTTGCCGATCTTCGCGATGCGGCTGCCGCGCAAGCCGATGTCGGCCTTGACGATGCCCCAATGGTCGACGATCAGCGCATTGGTCAGCACGCAGTCGACTGCGTCGCCCGCACCGGGACCGTTGACGCGCTGGCTCTGCCCCATCCCGTCGCGAATCGTCTTGCCGCCGCCGAACTTCACCTCTTCGCCATAGCCGCCGGCGGCGAGCGTGAAGTCCTTCTCGACCTCGATGACGAGGTTGGTGTCGGCCAGCCGCACGCGGTCGCCGGTGGTCGGCCCGTAGAGCCGGGCGTAGCGTTCGCGCTCGATGCTGCTCACGCGTCACCGTCCCGGCCGGCGTTCACGGGAGCGCCCGCTTCGCGATGCGGCTGCCGCGCAAGCCGATGTCGGCCTTGACGATGCCCCAATGGTCGACGATCAGCGCATTGGTCAGCACGCAGTCGACTGCGTCGACCGCACCGGGACCGTTGACGCGCTGGCTCTGCCCCATCCCGTCGCGAATCGTCTTGCCGCCGCCGAACTTCACTTCCTCGCCGTAGACGGTGAAGTCGCGCTCGACCTCGATGACGAGATCGGTGTCGGCCAGCCGCACGCGGTCGCCGGTGGTCGGGCCGAACATCTCGGCGTAGGCGCGGCGCTGAATGCTTGGCATTTTCTTTTCCTGAGACGTTTCAAGTCATTCCGTTCGGGCTGAGCTTGTCGAAGCCACATGCACCTCGATGCCGGCCCTTCGACAAGCTCAGGGCGAACGGGTCATCTGAACCTACAACGCGCCCTGAACCAACCCGCGAAAACCAAACGCGTTCCGATCGCCCGCGTAATCGACGAGCTCGACGGTGCGCTGCTGCCCCGGCTCGAAGCGCACCGCCGTACCCGACGCGATGTTCAGCCGCATGCCGCGCGCCGCCGCGCGATCGAAGCGCAGTGCGGCGGTGGTCTCGGCGAAGTGATAGTGCGACCCGACCTGGATCGGCCGGTCGCCGCTGTTTTCCACGACCAGCGTCACGCTGCGCCGGCCCGCGTTGATGTCGATGTCGGCTCCGTCTGTGAACAGCTCACCGGGAATCATCGCTTCTCTCCTCCGAGGTCAGGCAATCGGCTGGTGCACGGTGACGAGCTTGGTGCCGTCGGGGAAGGTCGCTTCCATCTGGATCTCGGGGATCATCTCGGCCACGCCTTCCATCACGTCGGCGCGCGTCAGCAGCGTCTTGCCGTCGCTCATCAGTTCGGCCACCGACTTGCCGTCGCGCGCGCCTTCCATGATCGCGGCGCTGAGCAACGCGACCGCCTCGGGATAGTTGAGCTTCAGTCCGCGGGCGCGGCGCCGTTCGGCGAGCAGCGCTGCGGTGAAGATCAGCAGCTTGTCCTTCTCGCGCGGGGTCAGTTCCATGCAGGTGCGGGTTAGCAGAAGGTGTGCCACATCTTAGAGCTTGGCATGCACCTTGCCGTCTCTCCGCGCTTATGAGCCTCGCGATGCCTTCGTCGCCCGATGCGCCACGCGTCGGGCCGGCCATGCACGCTTCGGTGCGCACTGGTGCGGTGCAGCGCGTGGGTCGCGCGCGAGACGATGGAAGACTACGCGCTGCGCTTCACGCCGCACAGTTTTCGCAAGTGGTCGGAGCTGCGTGTCGCAAACACCGCGTTCGGCGCAGCGTCGTTCCTGGTGCTCGAAGCGGTCGGCGCGACGCTGCTCGTCGAGTACGGTTTCGTCAACGCGTTCTGGGCGATCCTCGCGACGGGGCTGATTATCTTCCTCGCCGGCTGGCCGATCAGCCGCTACGCCGCACGCCACGGCGTCGACATGGACCTGCTGACCCGCGGCGCCGGTTTCGGCTACATCGGCTCGACCGTCACCTCGCTCATCTACGCGAGCTTCACCTTCATCTTCTTCGCGCTCGAGGCGGCGATCATGGCCTACGCGCTCGAGCTCGCGTTCGACATCCCGCCGGCGTGGGGCTACCTGATCTGCGCCCTGGTCGTCATTCCGCTCGTGACCCACGGCGTGACGGTCATCAGCC
>VBCQ01000459.1 GCA_005882155.1 Betaproteobacteria bacterium | reverse complement strand
GTGCTCGTCGAGCAAATGTTTCTCAACGTGGCTCAGGATTCGCGTTGGAACGCCAAGCCGATCTGCGTCGCGCTGGCGGGCTCGTTCACGTTCGATCTCTACGTCTTCTCGCAAGCCGTCATCTTCGACAAGGTCGATGTCGACGCCTACAGCATCCGCGGTGCGGTCCACGCGCTGATGGCGCCGCTGCTGATGATCTCGAGCACGCGCCGCCGCGACTGGATTTCCAAGCTGCGGGTTTCGAGAAGCGCCGCGTTCCATTCCGCGACTCTTCTCATTTGCGGCGCCTATTTGATCTTCATTTCGAGCGTCGGCTACTACGTCAGGTTCTTCGGCGGCGAATGGGGCCGTGCGCTGCAACTGGGTTTGGTATTTCTTTCGCTGATCCTGCTGACGATCCTGGCACTGTCCGGCACGGTACGCGCCAAGCTGCGGGTTTTCCTCAATAAGCACTTCTTCCGCTATCGCTACGACTATCGAGAGGAATGGCTGAAGTTCACTCGCACGCTGTGCGCCCAGAACACACCGCAGGAGATGGGACAGCAGGTCATTCGCGGTCTTGCCGACCTGGTCGAAAGTCCCGGCGGCGGGCTGTGGATGAAGAGCCCCGGCTCCGCGAGCTTCAGGCAGACGGCGCGGCTCAACATGGCCGCACGCCACGAGCCCGAAGACGCCGCCTCGCCCCTGTGCCGGTTTCTTTGCCCCGGCGGGATCGTGATCAACATGGACGAATACCGGTCGTCGCCCGAGCGATACGAGATCATGACGCTCCCCTCCTGGCTGCAATCGCTCGCCACGGCCTGGCTCATTGTTCCGCTCGTCGTCGGCGACGAATTGATCGGCTTCGTCGTGCTGCTGAGCGCGCGAACCCAAGTCGACCCGAATTGGGAGGTCTACGACTTGTTGAAGACCGCGAGCCGTCAAGCCGCCAGCTTTCTGGCCCAGATGGTCGCGACCGAGGCATTGCTGGAGGTGCGCAAGTTCGACGCCTTCAACCGCATGTCGGCCTTCGTCGTCCACGATCTGAAAAACATCGTCACGCAACTGTCGCTGATGATGAAAAACGCCAAGCGGTTGCACGCGAATCCGGAGTTTCAGCAAGACATGCTGATGACCGTGGAAAACTCGCTGGAACGGATGCGTCAGTTGATGGCCCAGCTGCGCGAAGGCACGACGCCGGCAGGCGCGACGTTCGGCGTCGATCTCGCCGGCGTCGTCCGCCGGATCGAATCCGTGGCGCTAGGGCGCGGCCGCCGGGTGGACGTGCAAGTGAGCGAAACCGTCACTGCGCGAGGTCACGAAGAACGCCTGGAACGAATCATCGGACACGTCGTTCAGAACGCGCTCGATGCGACCGATCCGTCCGGCCAGGTCTGGCTCCGCGTCGACAGACTGGGTGGGCAGGCGCGCATCGAGATCGGCGACACGGGTCAAGGCATGTCCCCCGAGTTTGTTCGCGACCGGCTCTTCAAGCCCTTCCAGACGACCAAGCCAACCGGCATGGGCATCGGGGCGTACGAAAGCTTCCAGTACGTTCAGGAATTGGGCGGAAAGATCTCGGTGCAAAGCGAGCCCGACAAGGGAACTCAGGTGACCATGCTCGTCCCGATCTTCGATGCCAGGACCGAATCCGACCTGGATCTTCTCGCCGGTACCTGAGCGGCGCGCCGGTTCGAAAAAAAAGGTCGGATTGCCTGTCGGTTTTTTTGACAGATCGAGGCCGACAACCTCGGTCTTTGCCGGATGACCGATGTATCTCATTGATCACAAAGAAGAAACTTTGGATGGCACAGCCCGTGCTAAGCACAGCCCGAGAGCCACCCGTGCTCATCCCTCACCACATACGAACCGACAGGAGAACAAGCTATGAGAAAGAATCTGCTCGCGGCAAGCTTGGCGCTGGCGTTTGGCGTTTCGATGGTCGGCACTGCGCAGGCATCCGCCGTTGCCCAGTCCGTCCTTCAGGTCACGAACTTCGTGTTCAGCAATGCGGCGACAGGAGTCGCGCTCGATAACAGCAACTTCGACGTGATAAACATCCAGGACAGCACCAACCTCAATCCCTCCTTGAATGGGGTTTTCAACCCCTACTCGAACTTCACGGTCGGCGGCGCCCCGTTGCCACTGACGGTTCGCTGCGTTCCCGCTGCCTGTCCCGCGGGCCTGAACCCCGGCGCTCCGTTTGCAAACGCGGCAACGCCGCCCACCGTCGACGGCGCGCTCGCCGCGAGCTCGCTCGACAACTCGCCGATCACCGGCCTCGGTCAACCGCTCGGCGCGAACGCGAGAACCGCGGCCCTGGCGCAACTCGTCAATCCCGGTGTCGCCAACTCTGCGTCGAACCTCGGCCTGATCGCGCAAATCTCGTTCAGCACGACCAACGACACCACGGTGAGGATCGACTTCGATGCGTTGCTGCACTTGATCGCCTCTCTGAATTCCAATCTGACTGCCAATTCGGGCGTCGGCTGGTCCATCGACATCGTCAATCACGCGGGCGGGGCCTCCGTCTTCCACTGGGCTCCGGACGGTGTCATTGGCACCGGGATCACGGGCGGTACCGAACAGGCTGACGCCTGTAATTTGCAGCTCTCGGTTGGCGTCTTCGGTCCCGGCCAGACCGCAGCCGATTGCTCGGGTCACGAACGGGCGACGACGGGTCTTCTGCTGGCCGCAAACCAGTACGACCTCACCATCAGCCATCAGACCCGGGCAGACGTGCTCGTGACGCGGCCGGTACCGGAGCCGTCCAGCATCATGCTGGTGGGTCTCGCGCTGGCAGGCCTCGGCTTCGGCGCACGCCGTAAGCAACTGAAGGGCTGAAGCGCCCGATCGAATCAACGTTCCAACAAGGCGCCCGGGTCGCAAGATCCGGGCGCTTTTCTTTGCGCTTGAACGACGAATCTCTCTCGCTCCACAGGACTTTCCCTTACGGTCTACCCCCCACACCTGAGCGATGTGAGAGCGCGATCGGCTATGACATGATCACCGCTCGGCGCATCGCGCACCCATGCCGCGTTGCACGCCGCGATTCACGAGTCGTTT
>VBCQ01000456.1 GCA_005882155.1 Betaproteobacteria bacterium | reverse complement strand
GCCCGAGCTCGCTGATGCTGGCGCTCGCCGCGAGCGGCCTCAACGGCCAGAGCTTTGCGTTCGTCGGCTATCTGCCGGTCGACGCCGCCGATCGCAGCGCGCGAATCCGCGAACTCGAAGCGCTGTCGCGCCGCGGCGGCCAGACCCAAGTGATGATCGAGACGCCTTACCGCAATGCGCCGCTGCTGAGCGCCCTGCTCGCGAACCTGAGCGGCGAGACGCAGTTGTCGGTGAGCTGCGGACTCACACTCGAACAGGGCTGGACGCGCAGCGCAACCGTGGCGGCATGGAGAGCCGCCCCAACCGCACTGCCCAAGGATGTCCCCGCGGTGTTCTGCTTTCTCGCGCACTGAGCGAGTCGCTTACTCGGCCTTCTTCGCGCCGAACAGGGCCGCGACTTTGCGTTTCGGCTTGATGTTCGGCGACAGTCCGCGCGGCGCCGGCGTCGATGCGGCCGCCTTGGTTTCCCAAGCCGGCTCATTCGTCGCACTCGCTTCGTACGGACGCTCGAAAAACGGATCGAGTATTGCCTTGGGCGCGGCATAGCTGAAGCCGCTCGTACCGCGCGACGGCCGGCCCTCGCGCGGCGCGTCGTCATCGAGCACGCGGCGCGGCCGCTCGGCACGCGAATCGCGCCGCGGCCGGTCGTCGTCGAGCTCCAACGGCTCGAGCTCGATCTTCTTCTTGATGAGCTTTTCGATGTCGCCGATCAGTCGGTTGTCGTCGCGCGTAACCAGCGTGATCGCGAGTCCCGATGCGCCGGCGCGACCGGTGCGGCCGATGCGGTGCACGTAGTCCTCAGCGTTGAACGGAACGTCGAAATTGAACACCGCCGGCAGGTCGACGATGTCGAGGCCGCGCGCCGCCACATCGGTGGCCACCAGCACGTCGACCTCGCCGCGCTTGAATGCGTCGAGCGCCTTCAAGCGCTCGTCTTGCGATTTGTCGCCGTGCAGCGCGTTGGTGCGCAGGCCATCGCGCTCGAACGAGCGCGCGAGCCGCGCGCAGCCGAGCTTGGAGTTCACGAAGACGAGCGCTTGGGTGAGCACCCGGTCCTTCAAGAGCTTCAGTACGGCGGCGCGCTTGTCGTCGGTGCTGACGCTGTAGAAGCGCTGCTCGACATTGGTCGCGGTCGCGTTCGGCCGAGCCACTTCGACCAGCACCGGGTCCTGCAGATAGCTCTCGGCCAGGCGCTTGATTTCGGGCGAGAAGGTGGCCGAGAACAGCAGCGTCTGGCGTTGCTTGGGCAGGTAGCTCAGGATGCGCTGCAAGTCGGGCAGAAAGCCGATGTCGAGCATGCGGTCGGCTTCGTCGAGCACGACATATTCGACTTGGTTCAGCACGCAATTCTTCGCTTCGATATGGTCGAGCAAGCGGCCCGGCGTGGCGATCAGCACTTCGACGCCGGCCTTCAGCTCAGCGGTTTGCGGCTTCATGTCGATGCCGCCGAACACCACCGTGGCGCGCAGCTTGGTGTGCTTGGAATAGGTCTTGACGCTGTTGGCGACCTGGTCGGCCAACTCGCGCGTCGGCGCCAGCACCAGTGCGCGTACCGGGTGGCGTGCCGGCGACATGCTGGCGTTCTCGTGCTTGAGCATCTTCTGTAGCAGCGGCAGCGAGAACGCCGCTGTCTTGCCGGTGCCGGTCTGCGCGGCACCCATCACATCGCGCCCGGCGAGCACGATGGGAATCGCCTTGGCCTGGATCGGCGTCATCACCAGATAGCCGGACCCGGCTACTGCGCGAAGCAACTTCGGATCGAGCTCGAGTGTGTCGAAGCGGGCGGCCGCCGGCATGGCGACCTCGGGGGTGGCGGCGACGAATGCGGCCGCCTGCAGTGTTTCGGTCATCTCACGATTATCGCCCGCCCTCGACAAAGCCCTTGGCTATCGGCGGACGATCAGCCACAACGGCACTTTGAAGCGAACGATTCGGCTGTAGAGAAAAACGTAGCTCACGCCGAAGACGACAATGCAAATTGCGAGCACCGCCGAGTTGTTCCAAAAGACGATGGCGGGAATCACCGACAGCATGCACAGCAGCCACAGGTAAGGCGCGGTCATCGAATTTCGCTTGGTCAGCACCTTGGCACTTTGATTGCCTACCGCCCAGCGAAGCAAGCGCCGGTAGACGAGGCTGTGCAGGTGAACGCCGTCGGGCATTCCCACCGGCCGGCCGCGGATGAACTTGCGCCGGTACATCGAAAACAGCGTCTCGAAGATCGGATAAATGCACATCAGCAACGGGCACAGCGGCGACACGCCGGGGTTGCGGTGCAGCAGCAAGATGCTCAGCTCGGCGACGTAAAAGCCGAGGAAGTACGCTCCGCCATCACCCAGAAAAATCAGCCCCGCCGGGAAATTCCAAACGAAGAACCCCATCACCGCGCCGAGCCCGGCCAAGGCACAAAGCCCGATCACCGGGTCGTGCGCCTGGAACGCCACGTAGGCAATGGCGCCCAGCATCATCACCACGCACATCGCGGCCAGGCCGTTGAAGCCATCGATGATGTTCACCGCGTTGGCGACTCCGGCCACCGCGAACACCGTCGCCACCGCGGCGCCGACGGCGAACGAGACGACCCAATCGAGGCCGGGAATGTCGGTGCGAGTGATCATCGCGCCAAGCGCCCAAGCCGCAAGCGCCGCCGAGACCGCAGTGAAGAACAAGCGCCGACGCGGGCTCTGCGTCTTTGTGAGGTCCTCAGCCAGGCCGGCCAAGAAAGTCGGGACGGCGCAGACCATCAACGTGAGGCCGACGAACGCCTGATCGCCGTGCAGGATCCACAGCCAGATCAGCCCTCCTGCGAGACCGATGACGATGCCCAGCCCGCCGATTCGCGGAACCGGCAATGCGTGAAATTTCTGCGGCCCGGACATGTCCATATCGCCCGACAAATGGTTGTGCGTGTGGGCGAAGCGGATCAGGAAGAAGGTGATCGCCAAGGACAAGGCGAAACCGAACAGCAGAACGAGCATCGCGCAAGTGTATTCGCGTGCAAGCCGCCGCCACTAGAATGCCCGTCGTTCATTGGGTGAACTTATCGACCATTTTTCGAGCCTTCAACGAAAGACCAGCGAATGCTGTTGATCACCGGAGCCGCCGGCTTCATCGGGGGCAACTTCGTCCACCACTGGTTCGCGCAACGCAGTGAACCGGTGCTCGTGCTGGACAAGCTGACCTACGCGGGCAACGCTCAAACCATCGCTGAATTTCTGAAGCCGGGAGTATGCGAGTTGGTTCAAGGCGACATCGGCGACCGCGCCTTGATCGCTCGGCTGCTGGCCGAGCATCGGCCGCGCGCGGTCCTTCATTTCGCTGCCGAGAGCCATGTCGACCGCTCGATCCATGGTCCGGGCGAGTTCATCCAGACCAACATGGTCGGGACTTTCAGCCTGCTCGAGGAAACGCGCGCCCACTGGTCGTCGCTGCCTGGTGCCGAGCGCGATGCGTTCCGTCTCCTTCATGTATCCACCGACGAGGTGTACGGGTCGCTGCGCGAAACCGATCCGCCATTTTCCGAAACCACCGCCTACGCGCCGAACAGCCCGTATTCGGCGAGCAAGGCGGGTAGCGACCACCTCGTGCGCGCGTACCACCACACTTACGGGCTGCCGACGCTGACCACCAACTGCAGCAACAACTACGGGCCCTACCACTTCCCCGAAAAACTGATCCCGCTGATGATCCTCAACGCCCTCGAAGGCAAGCCCTTGCCGGTCTACGGCGACGGACTGAACATCCGCGACTGGCTTTACGTGCGCGACCATTGCGAGGCGATCTGCCAGGTGCTCGATCGCGGCCGGCCGGGTGAAACCTACAACGTCGGCGGCAAGAACGAGATCCGCAACATCGATGTGGTCACCACGATCTGCAGGAAGCTCGATGCGTTGCAACCGCGCGCCAGCGGCCGCTACGACGAGCTGATCACCTACGTGAAGGACCGGCCGGGCCACGACCGCCGCTACGCCATCGACCCGGGCAAGATCGAGCGCGAGATCGGCTGGCAACCTGCCGAGACATTTGCCAGCGGCATCGACAAGACGGTGCGCTGGTACCTCGCCAACGGCGCGTGGATCGGCGGCGTTCACTCAGGCGCCTATCGGCAATGGCTGCAGCTTCACTATGGCGAGGCTGCGGCGCCGATGGCGGGCGCGGCATGAAGATTCTGCTGTTCGGCAAAGGCGGACAGGTCGGCTGGGAACTGCAGCGCTCGCTTGCGGTGCTGGGCGATCTGGTCGCGGTGGACTTCGACAGCACCGACCTGTGCGGCGACTTCAGCCGTCCCGATGCGGTGATCTCGACGGTGCGGCAACTGCGTCCCGACGTCATCGTCAATGCCGCGGCCCACACCGCGGTCGACAAGGCCGAGAGCGAGCCCGAGCTGGCGCGCACGCTCAACGCGATGGCGCCCGGCATCCTGGCGCGCGAGGCAGCGCGATCCGACGCCTGGCTGGTGCACTACTCGACCGACTACGTATTCGACGGCTCGGGCCAGACCGCACGCAACGAGGATGCTCCGACCGCGCCGCTGAGCGTGTACGGCCAGACCAAGCTCGAAGGCGAGCAGCAGATCATCGCCAGCGGCTGTCGCCACCTGATCTTCCGCACGAGCTGGGTCTACGCCGCGCGCGGCGGCAACTTTGCGAGAACCATGCTTCGCCTCGCGGCCGAGCGCGACGATCTGAGCGTGATCGACGACCAGATCGGCGCGCCGACGGGTGCCGATCTGCTGGCCGACATCACGGCCCACACCTTGCGGACCGCGCTGCGTCAGCCCGACGTCGCTGGCACCTACCATGCCGTTGCAGGCGGAGAAACGTCATGGCATAGCTACGCCAACTTCGTCATCGAATGGGCGCGCCAGCATGGCGTGCCGGTCAAGGTGGCCGCCGATCGCATCGCACCGGTGTCCACGAGCGCGTTCCCGACGGCGGCGCGCCGGCCGCTGAATTCACGCCTCGACACGACCCGCCTTCGCGAAACCTTCGGTCTGAGCTTGCCGCATTGGCGCACCGGTGTGGAGCGAATGCTGATCGAAGTCCTCGCCCGCTGATCGACTGCAAGAAAGCTGCTCCATGACCCGCAAAGGCATCATCCTCGCCGGAGGTTCCGGCACGCGGCTGCACCCTGCCACCCTGGCGCTCAGCAAGCAGTTGCTCCCGGTGTACGACAAGCCGATGGTGTACTACCCGTTGAGCACCTTGATGCTCGCCGGGATTCGCGACATCCTGCTGATCAGCACACCGCAAGACACGCCGCGTTTCGAAGGTCTGTTGGGCGACGGCTCGAAATGGGGCTTGAACATCAGCTATTGCGTGCAGCCGAGTCCCGATGGCCTGGCGCAAGCGTTCATTCTCGGCAAGCGTTTTGTCGACGGGCAATCGAGCGCGCTCGTGCTCGGCGACAACATCTTTCATGGACACGACTTTCAAGGGCTGCTCCAGGCAGCGGCGCAGCGCAGCGAGGGCGCGTCGGTGTTCGCCTATCACGTGAACGACCCGCAGCGCTACGGCGTCGTCGAGTTCGATCGCCAGCGGCGCGCACTGAGCATCGAGGAGAAGCCCAAGGCGCCGCGCAGCAACTACGCCGTCACCGGCCTGTACTTCTACGACGAGCAGGTGTGCGACATCGCTGCGGCCATCAAGCCGTCGCCGCGCGGCGAGCTCGAGATCACCGACG
>VBCQ01000460.1 GCA_005882155.1 Betaproteobacteria bacterium | reverse complement strand
CGCCGACGACGAGGATCGCGTTGTGCCCGCCCTGGCCCCAGTAATCGCTGCGCATCGTGACGCGCGAATCGTTGAAGCCGACCCACGCCCCGGCGACGAGGCTCGGATGCATCAGGATGAACCAGCCGTCGGTGTTGTTCTGCGTCGTTCCGGTCTTGCCGGCGATGTCGGCGACGAGGCCGAAGCGCGTCTTCACCTGGGTGCCGGTGCCTTGGGTGACGACGCCGCGCATCATGTCGACGAGCTCGATCGCCGAGTCGCTCGACAGCGCGGGCCGCATTTGAGCGCCGAACTCGGCGAGGACGTTGCCGTGGCGGTCGCTGATGCGCTTGATGAACAGCGGCTTGCGGTGCTCGCCGAGCTGCGCGATGGTCGCGTAGCCGCTGACCATTTCGAGCAGCGTCACCGGGCTGGTTCCGAGGGCGAGCGACGGCACCGGGTCGAGCTTGCTCTGGTCGACCCCCATCGCCTGCGCCAGTGCGACGATGCGGCCGACGCCGACGTCTTGCATCACTTGCGCGGTGATGCTGTTCTTCGAGTAGACGAGTCCGTCGCGCAGCGTCATCGTTCGGCCGCTCGGCGCCGCGACATCGGTCGGGCGCCAGACCTTGCCGCCGCCGAGCGCGACCTCGACTGCTTCGTCGACGTAGGCTCGCTCCGGCGTCAGCCCGGCCTCGAGCGCCGCGCCGTAGACGAAGGGCTTGAAGGTCGAGCCGGGTTGACGCTCAGCCTGCGCGACATGGTCGTATTGATCGATGTCGAAGTCGCGGCTGCCAACCCAGGCCTTGACCTCGCCGCTCGCCGGCTCGATCGCGACGAAGCCGGCCTCGAGCCGCGTCTTCTCGCGCTTCAGCCGCGCCATCCATGCGCTGTCGGCCGCCAGCGGGTGCAGTGCAGCGGCGTCGGCCGCGCCCGCGTCTCGCGCACGCTTGTACTCGGGCGTCTCGCGAATGAAGTCGGCGACCAGGTCGCGGTGCGAGCTCCAGAAGTAGCCGAACGGGTCGGCCTTGGCGTGCAGCGCGGCGTACGCGTCGAGGCTGCGCGCGCTCGGCGCGGCCGGCTTGCTCCACTCGACGTCGGCGACCTGCTGCAGCGCTTGCGCCTGACGCGCGACCGCTTGCGTCGCCGCCTCTTGCAGGCGCGAGTCGAGCGTGGTCTGCACCACCAGCCCGTCGGAATAGACGTTGTAGTCGTGCTCGTCGGCCCAGTCGATCAGCCACTTGCGCGCCAGCGCGCTGAAATGCGGTGCGCTACCGAGCGCCTCGGTCGGGCGGCTGAAGCGCAGCTTCAGCGGCTGCGTGCTCAGCGCCGCGCGTTGCGCCTCGGCGAGCCAGTGCTGCTTGACCATTTGCGCGAGCACCACGTTGCGCCGCTGCTGCGCGCGCTCGGGATGGACGATCGGGTTGTAGTAGGCGGTTCCCTTGAGCATGCCGATCAGCGTCGCGCTCTCCAGCGCGTTCAGCTCGGCAGCCGGCTTGTCGTAATAGGTGCGCGCCGCCATCTCGATGCCGACGACGTTGTACAGAAACGGCGCGGTGTTGAGATAGGTCTCGAGGATTTGCGGCTTGCTGAAGGCGCGCTCGATGCGCAGCGCGGTGATCATTTCCTTCAGCTTGCGGCTGATCGTGCGCGAGCGGCCGATCTCGTCGGGAAAAAGATTGCGCGCGAGCTGCTGGGTGATCGTCGAGCCGCCCTGCGTTTCGCCGGTGGCGGTGCGAAACAGCGCGGCGACGGTGCGGCGCGCGTCGACGCCATGGTGCTCGTAAAAGCGCCGGTCCTCGGTCGCGATCAGCGCCTGCGTCACGTACGGCGAGATGCGCGCGAGCGGCACGCGCTCTTGCTGGGCGCGGCGAAAGCTCGACAGCGGCACGCCGTCGGCCGACAGCAGCAGGCTCGGCCGCGCCGCCTGCACATCGCGCAGATCACGCGCATCGGGCGCCGACGCGAGCAGCGAGCGCAGCCACAGCGCGAGCAGCAGCGCGACGCCGACGAGCGCGATCAGCGCACCCCATGCAAGACGGCGCAACAGCGCTCGCGTGGCGACGGAAAGGCTCAGGTGAAGCATCGGTGTGGGTCCGGCAGCGCGCCCGCGCGCAGTCCCCTCCCAACGGCAACCGACGTGCCCGAGCTCGCCGGGCTAGGCACACGCTTTGCCCGTTAACGCCATGCCGCCGCGCGTCGCGGTGTGCGCATCAGCATGCTGAACGACACTCAATTGCAGACCTTGCGTCGCTTGCTCGACGAGCGCGAGGCGACGCTTCGCGCCAAGGTGCAAGCGCTCAAGCGCGCGGCCGAAGAACGCCCGAGCGCGCAGGGTCCGCAGGTCGAGGACATCGGCGAAGAAGGCGAGCAGCGCTTTCGCAACGGCATCGAGCATGCCGAGATGCAGCGCGACCTCGAAGAGCTCGCCGACATCGACGCCGCACGCGCGCGCATCGATGTCGGCCATTGCGGCGAGTGTGTCGACTGCGGGCGCGACATCGTGTTCGAGCGGCTGAAGGCGCAGCCACGCGCGGTGCGCTGCATCGACTGCCAGACCGCCTACGAGAAAACGCATCGGACGAGCCCGCGCTATTCCGCATAGCCGGCCGGCGCGTCGTTCGAGTCGATCAGCGAGGCAAGTTACGCGGTGCGAATCACCGAGATGTGCTCGGTGCCGCTTTCGGGCAGCCACACTTCGCCGGGCCGGCCGAGAATTTGGCGGATGCCGGCACCCTCGCGCGGCAGCGCGATGCTCGCGAACTTCTCGCTCGCCGGGTCGAAGCGGACCACCGCATTCGCGCCCCAATCGCTCGCCCAAACGATGTCGTGCTCGTCGACATAGACCGCATAGGCACTCGGCTCGCGCCCCGGCAGCTTCCAGCTGCGCCAGCGCTGGTCGGCGGGGTCGTGCACCGACAGCTGTCCTGCGATCCATTCGCTGACCCAGATGCGGCCGCGCCGGTCGCTCCAGACGCGGCGCGCGCCCTGATGCTTCGTCGGCGGCTCGACGACGGTCGACTCGCCGCTGCGCCGATCGATGTGGGCGATGAAGTTGCCGGCGAGCGATGCCCACCAGACCTCGCCTTGCGGCGTCGCGCAAATGCCGTACGGCCCGCGGCCGTGCGGCGCGTCTTTCAGGCTGACCTGGCCAGTCTTCAGCGCGAGCTTGCCGATGACGCCGCTTTGCCCGGTGAACCACAGATCGCCGTCGCCGTCGAACGCGCACGTGTTGAGGTTGGCGTACGGCGCACCGTCGGGCAGCGCAAAGCTGCGGACCTCGCGGCTCGGCCAGCCGACGCGAACGATGGCGTTGCGCCCGCCATCGGTGATCCAGGCCGCCTTGTCGGGCCCTTGAATGACGCCGTGCGGCGCCGAGCGGGCGCCGAGCGCGACGAGCTCGCTGCGACCTCTCTTCGGATCGAACCAGCCGAGGTGACCGCTGCGCTGCGCGGTGAACCAGACGCCGCCGTCGCTCGCCGGCGCGACATCGTGGATGCCGGTCGGCCGCGGCGTGGCGAGCGGCCACGATTGCAGCTTCAGCGGCTGCGCATCGACGCGCTGCGGCCATGCTGCTGCGAGGGCCGTGCCGGCTGCGCAGGCCAGCAGATCGCGCCGAGACAGAGTGTTCATTCGCGCACTCCTCTTCACACCGATTTCACACGCAGCGCGCAAACGCCGCTGACGATGATCGGCAGGGGTAACAAGCCCTGTCAAGGACGAGGCGGTGATGGTGCGTAACGTGACGGCGCGAGTTGTGGGTCTTTGCAACCGACCCGTTCGCACTGAGCCTGTCCTTCAACAAGCTCAGGATGATCGGAGCTCGGCGCGGGTGCCCGCCGAAGTCGTCCTGCTGCGACCGATCCCGCTGCCGCTGCTGCTCGCGAAACTCCGCGAGACTCTCGGCTAGTTCAGCTCAGCGTTTCGTCGTCCCGAAGAAATGCTTGAACACCTCGGGCTCGGGCATCTCGCGGATCGACAGGCCGAGCAGCGGCTCGCAGACGAGCTCGGGCCGCACGGTCACGTCGAGATCGACCGGCATCGTGTTGGCCCAGGCTGCGCCGAGTCGCGGGCCGAGTTCGAAGCGCGATGTCGTCGTCGGCAACGGCACCGTTCCCATGCGCTGCGCGAGCGAGTCGGCCAACGAGGACAAGGTGTCCCAATCGGTGCTCTCGCCGTGGACGATGCCAGCCGGGTCGGCTGCGTGATACTGCTTCGGACGCGCGTTTCGCATGGTGTTTCTCCCGCCGTGCGTGTTGTGCCCCCAGAGTATCGGCACGCATGCCGTCGGCATGAATCGAAAAGCGGGGCATCCCGCGGTCAGTTTGCGGCTGCCGGCGCTGCGCGTGACAAAGTGCTTCGCGTCTGCAGCCGCTGCAGCTCGTAAGCGCGGTGCATCTGGTCGCGCGTGTGCGGCTGGCTGTGCCCCGACAAGCCGAGCGCGAGCCGCGTGACCAGGCTGTGCGTCGGCGATGCCGGCGCGGTCGCCGGCGTGACGGCGAGCCACAGTGCGAGGCCGACGGGCAGCAGCAAGGGCATTCGGGTGTGCGGCGTGTGCGCGAGCGCGAGCGCCAGTGCGCTCGCCGCGCCGCCGAGCGCGAGACCGGCGAGCACTTCGGACGTCGAATGCGAGCCGTCGACGACGCGCGACACGCCGATCAGCAGCGCAAGCGCATAGCCGGCGAGCAAGGCCGCGCGGCGCCACGGCCGCGCACGCGACGCGGCGACCCCGGCGCACAGCAGCGGGTAAACGGCGGCTGCGAACATCGCATGGCCCGACACGCCGGTGAAATCGAAGGCCGCGTTGCCGACGCCCCAGCCGATGAACGCGACCTTCGTGATCGTCGTCACCAGCGCAGCGAGCGCCATCAGCGACAGCCACCATTGCACCAGCGGCCGCGCTTCGCTGCGCCGCGCCAGCCACCAGGCGAATGCGAGTGCCGCGGGCAGCAGCAACTGCGCCTCGCCGAGGCGGCCGATCAGCGACCACGCGGCGTGATCGGAAGCGGCTACAGCGGGCCAGGGCAGCATCTTGCGATGCTACCCAAAGCGGCCTAGCTACTGCTGCTGGAACAGCACCAGTTTCGTGTCCTTCTGCTGCCCGTCGCGCGACGACGCTTTCAGGTTGACTTCGTAGCGCATACCGGGCACCTGCAGCTGCGGCTGGAACTCGAAGCCGAAGCGGCCATTGGCGTCGGCGACGAGGTGCTCGCTGTACAGCTTCTGTGTCACGCCGATCAGCCCGGCGACGTTGGCGTGCCCGGTCACTTCGGCGTCGATCGTCGCGCCCGGCGCGGTGCGGCCGCGAATCTGCAGTCGACCCTGGTTGACGACCGCGTTCGGGGTGTAGTTGGTCACCTCCAGCGGCATGCCGACTGCTCCGGTCGCCTGCTGCTCGACGAC
>VBCQ01000105.1 GCA_005882155.1 Betaproteobacteria bacterium | reverse complement strand
TCGCGAGCGACGCGCAAGCCGTCGGCTTGATGAACGACACCCGCTATGGACTCACCGCGGGGGTGTATACGCCCGATGAAGCGCGCGCTCGGGTGCTTCTCGCGCAGCTGAACGCCGGCACCGTGTACTGGAACTGCTGTGACCGCGTCAGCCCGCGGCTGCCGTGGTCCGGCGTCGGCGACTCGGGCATCGGCCTCACACTGTCGACCTACGGCATTCAGACCTTCACGCGACCGAAGGCGTGGCACTTGCGGCGGAGTTGAGCCGACGACGATTGCACGGCATTTGGCACTTTAAATGGCGCCAAATTAGGCGAGCGTGTTCATAGACTGGCGAGACATTCAATGTCTTCGGAGACTGTCATGCGCGTCGGGGTGCCCAAGGAAATCAAGGTTCAGGAACATCGCGTCGGCCTCACGCCGACCGCGGTGCGCGAGTACGCCGCGGCCGGCCATGAAGTGCTCGTGCAGGCAGGAGCGGGCGCGGGCATCGGTGCGGCCGACGAGGCCTATGTCGCGGCGGGCGCACGCATCGTCGCGCGCGCGTCCGAGGTGTTCGAAGCGGCGCAGATGATCGTCAAGGTCAAGGAGCCGCAAGCGGTCGAGTGGAAGATGCTGAGGCCGGGGCAGATTCTCTTCACCTACCTTCACCTCGCACCCGACCCCGAGCAGGCGCGCGGCCTCATCGAATCGGGCTGCGTCGCGGTTGCCTACGAGACGGTGACCGACGAGCGCGGCGGGCTGCCGCTGCTCGCGCCGATGAGCGAAGTGGCGGGACGGCTCGCGATCGAGGCGGCAGCGTTCTCGCTGCGCAAGCCGGCCGGCGGCAAGGGCCTGCTGCTCGGCGGCGTGCCGGGCGTGCAGCCGGCGCGCGTCGTCGTCATCGGCGGCGGCGTGGTCGGCACGCATGCCGCGCGGATGGCGGTCGGGCTCGGCGCCGAAGTGACGATCGTCGACCGCTCGCTGCCGCGCTTGAGACAGCTCGACGAGCTGTTCTCGGGGCGAGTGCGAACGCGCTATTCGAGCGTCGCGACGATCGAAGAGGAAGTGTTTGCCGCCGATGTCGTGATCGGCGCGGTGCTGATCCCCGGCGCGAGTGCGCCCAAGGTCGTGACTCGCGCGATGCTGAAGAAGATGCGTCCGCGCAGCGTGCTGGTCGACGTGTCGATCGACCAGGGCGGCTGCTTCGAGACCTCGCACGCGACGACCCACGACGCGCCGACCTACGAGGTCGACGACATCATTCACTACTGCGTGGCCAACATGCCCGGCGCCGTGCCCGCCACTTCGAGCCACGCACTGAACCATGCAACGCTGCCGTTCGGTCTGGCACTTGCGGCGCATGGCGAGCATGCATTGGTGAAGGACGTGCATCTGCGCCGCGGCCTCAATGTGCATCGCGGGCGTGTGACTTGTGCGCCGGTGGGGAGGGCGCTCGGGTTGGCGTGGATCAGTGCGGAGGAGGCGCTCGGAATGGGGTGAGTTGAAATCCGGTCGCAATCACCGTTCGGGGAACCACCCGTTCGCACCCGTCACCGGTTCGCACGTACCAGCGGTTGGCACCAACCACCGTTCGCCCTGAGCTTGTCGAAGGGCTGGCGCATGCCAACAAGGCTTCGACAAGCTCAGCCCGAACGGTGACGGTGCCGTCAAGCCTTCCTCTGCAGCATCTGCGAAATCTCCGCCGCCGCTCCCCTCAGCTTCGGCAAAAAATTCTCCAGCATGTACGCCGGCGACGTCCGATTCACTTGGCCGCTGACATTCATCGCGGCGATCACGCGGCCGGCTCGATCGCGTACCGGGGCCGACAAGGACACGAGGCCTTCTTCGAGTTCCTGATTCACCAGGCACCAGCCTTGTTGGCGCACCGCGGCGAGCTCGCTCTTGAGCCGCGTCACGTCGGTGATCGTGCGCTCCGTTCGCCGCAAGGGCGGGTGCTCGTGCAGTAGCGCATCGAGCGCGGACTCGTCGATCTCGGCCAGCAAGGTGCGCCCCATCGACGTGCAATACGCCGGCAGGCGGCTGCCGATGCCGAGGTTGATGCTCATGATCTTGTGCGTGGGAACGCGCAGCACATAGACGATGTCGGCGCCGTCGAGCACCGCTGCCGAGCACGATTCCTTGACGTCTTCGACCAGCTTTTCCATCACCGGCTCTGCCAGGTTCCACAGCGGTAACGACGACAGGTAGGCGAATCCGAGGTCGAGGATCTTCGGCGTCAACGAAAACTGGCGGCCTTGGCTGGTGACGTACCCGAGCCCTTCGAGCGTGAGCAGGATGCGCCGTGCACCGGCTCGCGTGAGCCCGGTGCGCTGCGCGACTTCGGTCAGCGTCTGTTGTGGCGCGTCGGCGCTGAACGAGCGGATCACCGCGAGCCCGCGCGCGAACGATTGCACATACGTGTCGCCGGGACGGGGCGGCTCGGCACGCGGCGTGTCGGGCGCTTCAGCGAGAGACGGATTCATTCGGGAAGTCTAGGCGGAATGCGGCCCTCACCCTGAGCGAACAAGATGCCTATGTCGTCGTCAACCCCAGCCGCCGGCTCTCTCCGAACACCGGCTCCTCTTCGCCGCCGCTTGCAACGACGGCGCGGCTGCGGCCTTGGCGCTTGGCTTCGTAGAGCGCTTGGTCGGCGCGGTGCAGCGCTTCACCGATGCGCTCATTGGCACGCATCTGCACGACGCCGAAGCTCAGGCTCAACGGCGCGATGCGCGGCGCAACTTGGCGGTGTTCGAGCTTGGCGACGATGCGCGCCGCCACCGCCATCGCATCGCTGACCGAGGTGTTGGGCAGCAGCACGGCGAACTCGTCGCCGCCCAAGCGACCGGCCACGTCGAGCTCGCGCAAAGTGTCGCGCGTGCAGCGGCCGACTTGGCGCAGCGCTTCGTCGCCTACCGCATGGCCGACGCGATCGTTGATCATCTTGAAGTGATCGATGTCGAACATCATCACCGCGGCACGCGCCGGGTCGATGCTGGTGATCGCCTTGGCCGCCAACTCGTGGAAGTGACGCCGGTTGGGCACGCGCGTCAGCGTGTCCATGTTGGCGAGGAAGCGCAGCTTGCGCCGCGTGACGCGCAGATTCGTCTCGGTGCGCTCGCAAGTGAGCAGCAGGCCGAGGTAGACCATCACCAGCGCCGTGCCGACGACGACCATGCCGAAGGCGACCATCTCTTCTTCGAACGACAGCAGCGCGGCCGAGCCGGCCAGCGTTTGCACGACGCGCAAGCCCTGCACGGCGGCGGCGGCCCACTCGGTCAGCGCGAGCGCTTTCAGCGCCGAGCTGCTGCGAAAGTCGGGCAGCAAGGTCAGCAGCAGCGCGCCGTACATGTGAAGCGCAAACGATCCGCCGGCAAAGGTGCCGACGCTCGCCGCGGCGGTTCCCTGCGCGCCCCAGGTGGCGAGCCAGACGCAGTAGGCGAGCGTCAACAGCATGGCATCGGCCTTCGGCGGCACGCGCCACTCGTGGCGGGCGTAGAAGCGCCGCATGCCGGTGAGCACGACGATCGGCCATTGCAGCAACAGCAGGTTGGCGATCGGCAGAACCGTTGGCGTGCCGTCGTAGACCGCATGCAGCAGCAGGCCGAGCGCCAACAGCCACTGCGCCGCGACCCACCACCAGAAGCCGCGATAAACACGCCGCCCGGTAATGCCGAACAGCGTCATCACGCCGGCCGACATCGCAAGCATCGCGATCGAAATGAAGTTCAAGGTCGGCAAGTGCAGCGTCATGGTGGTGGCGGCGTCGATCTCACATGAACTGCGCTCTGACGTTATTGCCCGGAGGCAAGAACAGGCGCGAATTGTCCCGGCCGGAACTGCAAGCGCTGCGCCACCCGCGGCGGATGTTGCAACAAGATGCGTAAATGTTGCGGTGGTCAGACATCGGGTCGTTGCGGAGCAGCAGCTAACATCGCTTCCAAACTTCGATTGCGAGGGCAAACGACATGCCGATGGACGTGGTGGATTACGAAATCAAGGGTTCCGAGATGCAGTTCGTCGAGGTCGAGCTCGACCCTGGCGAAGCGGCCGTCGGCGAGGCCGGCAGCATGATGTTCATGGACGCCGGCATTCAGATGGACACTGTGTTCGGCGACGGCTCGGGTGCGCAAAGTGGCTTCCTCGGCAAGCTGCTGAGCGCCGGGCGACGCGTCATCACCGGCGAGTCTCTGTTCATCACCGTCTACACGAATCAGGCGTCGACCAAGCTGCGCATCGCGTTCGCCGCGCCCTACCCGGGGAAGATCCTGCCGATGGATTTGCGTGAGCTCGGCGGGATGCTGATCTGCCAGAAGGATGCATTCCTCTGCGCGGCGCGCGGCGTGTCGCTCGGCATCTACTTCCAGCAGAAGCTGTCGGTCGGCTTCTTCGGCGGCGAAGGCTTCGTGATGCAAAAGCTCGAAGGTGATGGCCTCGCGTTCGTGCATGCCGGCGGCACGGTGATTAAGCGCGAACTTCAGGCCGGCCAGGTCTTGCTGATCGATACCGGTTGCATCGTCGCCTTCACGCCGAGCGTCAACTTCGAGATCCAGTACGTCGGCAAGATCAAGACCGCGCTTTTCGGCGGTGAAGGCCTGTTCTTCGCGAAGGTCACCGGGCCGGGAACGGTCTGGCTGCAAAGCCTGCCGTTCTCGCGCCTCGCCTCGCGCGTGTTCGCCGCCGCGCCGCAGATGGGCGGCTCACGCGAGGAAGGGTCCGTGCTCGGCGGCTTCGGCGCGGGCAGTCTGCTCGGCGGGGTGATTGGTGGCGATGATGATTGAGAGGGAGAGGGAAGAGATGCTGTCACCGGCGCTAAGCCGGCCTGCGGCCGGCTTCAACGCCGATTAGAGCTACCGCGTCCCCCTCATGAAATTAATGCTCGATTCATTCTGGCGTGCGAGCGCGTATTGCCTGCACCCCAGAGTGATGGTGCTTTCGCTATTGCCGCTGTTGCTGATCGCGGGGCTGGCGCTGGTGCTCGGCTACTTCTTCTGGGAAAGCGCGCTCGATGCGGTGAACGCGACGATTGCGTCGTGGGAGTTGATGTCGACACTGATCGCCTGGCTCGAGCGTGCCGGCCTGTCCGGGCTGAAAGCGGCGATCGCGCCGCTGGTGGTCGTCTTCGTTGCCACGCCGGTGATCGTCGTGTTGTCGCTGCTGGTGGTCGCTGCGCTGATGACGCCGGCCATCTTGACGCTGGTTGCCAAGCGCCGCTTTCCGACGCTCGAGCGCAAGCACGGCGGCTCGCTGCTCGGCGGCGCGTTCGGCGCATTGTGGGCGACGCTCGTCGCTTTCATCGCGATGGTGGTGTCGGTGCCGCTGTGGTTCATCCCGCCGCTGGTGCTTTTCGTTCCGCCGCTGATCTGGGGCTGGCTCACCTATCGCGTGATGTGCTACGACGTGCTCGCCGATCACGCGAGCCGCGAAGAGCGGCATGAGTTGATTCGGCGCCACCGGGCGCGCTTGTTCGGCATGGGCGTCATCACCGGCTACCTCGGCGCGGCGCCGTCGCTGGTCTGGGCGTCGTCGGGCGCACTGGCGGTCGTGCTCGCGCCGGTGCTGGTGCCGCTGGCGATCTGGGTCTACACATTGGTGTTCGCGTTCGCGTCGCTGTGGTTCGCGCATTACGGACTTGCCGCGCTGCGCAGCTTGCGAATCGAGCACGATGCAGCACATCAAGCAGGCCCTGAACTGGTGCGATAGAGACCACCGCTTCAATCCAAGACAGTGCGTTCCTTCGCACCGAGTTGAAGCAATCTCCACGGTCACGCGCTAAGGGTCGCCGGCATGGTTTCTGCTACATTCCTGTGCGCATTTTTGAGGCACGACCGCCGTGCCTTGGCTATGTCGTTCCAACCACCCCCGCACCCCAACGCAAACAATCCCCCGCTAGGAGATTTTGATGGCAGCCAAGACCGTCGCCGACGTGATGAAGATGGTGAAGGAAAACGAAGTCAAGTTCATCGACTTCCGTTTCACCGACACCCGCGGCAAAGAGCAACACGTTTCCGTGCCGCTGTCCGCATTCGATGAAGACAAGTTCACCGCGGGCCACGCCTTCGACGGTTCGTCCATCGCCGGCTGGAAGGGCATCGAAGCGTCCGACATGCTGCTGATGCCGGACCCGGCCACCGCCAACATCGACCCGTTCTTCGAAGAGCCGACGCTGCTCCTGACCTGCGACGTGATCGAGCCGGGCGACGGCAAGCCTTACGAGCGCGACCCGCGCTCGCTCGCCAAGCGCGCCGAGGCCTACCTGAAGTCCTCGGGCATCGGCGACTCCGCCTACTTCGGTCCGGAGCCCGAGTTCTTCGTGTTCGACAGCGTGCGCTGGAACGTCGACATGTCGGGCTCGTTCTGCAAGATCGAATCCGAAGAAGCAGCCTGGAGCTCGGGCGAGAAGTACGAGCACGGCAACTCCGGCTATCGTCCCGCCGTCAAGGGCGGCTACTTCCCGGTGCCGCCGACTGATTCGTTCCAGGACATGCGCTCCGAGATGTGCCTGATCCTCGAGTCGCTCGGCGTTCCGGTCGAAGTGCATCACCACGAAGTCGGCACGGCAGGCCAGATGGAACTGGGCACGAAGTTCAGCACGCTGGTTCAGCGCGCCGACTGGCTGCAGATCCAGAAGTACGTGATCCAGAACGTCGCGCATGCCTACGGCAAGACGGCGACCTTCATGCCGAAGCCGATCGTCGGCGACAACGGCTCGGGCATGCATGTGCACCAGTCGGTCTTCAAGGACGGCAAGAACCTGTTCGCCGGCGACGGCTACGCCGGGCTGTCGGACTTCGCGCTGTTCTATATCGGCGGCATCATCAAGCACGCACGCGCGCTGAACGCGATCACCAACCCCGGCACGAACTCGTACAAGCGCCTGGTGCCCGGCTTCGAAGCGCCCGTCAAGCTCGCCTACAGCTCGCGCAACCGCTCGGCGTCGGTTCGCATTCCGTATGTCGCGAACCCGAAGGGCCGTCGTATCGAGGTGCGCTTCCCGGATCCGCAGGCGAACCCGTACCTCGCTTTCAGCGCGCTGCTGATGGCCGGTCTCGATGGCGTCGAGAACAAGATCCACCCGGGCGAGGCCGCGAGCAAGGACCTGTACCACCTGCCGCCGGAAGAAGACGCGAAGATCCCGACCGTTTGCTCCAGCCTGGAACAAGCGCTCGAGTACCTGGACAAGGGCCGCGGCTTCCTGACCAAGGGCGGCGTCTTCACCGACGCGTACCTCGATGCCTACATCGAGCTGAAGATGCAGGAAGTGACACGCTTCCGCATGACGACCCATCCGGTCGAGTACGACATGTACTACTCGCTGTAAGCGCCAACGCTCAACAGCACAGAAGGGGCCGGCAATGCCGGCCCCTTCTGTTTTGGCGCGACAATGGGCGTCATCTCGACCACGCCGCTGCGCGTTGTCGGGACAGGAGCAAGGTGCATGAAGCGTTTGAATTCGGGGTTGTGCGCGGCGGTGATGCTCGTGTGGCTGGCCGCGCCGATGAGCTGGGCGCAGGCCGAGGGCAAGACCGTTTACCGCTGCCCAGGCAACCCCGTGCTGTACACCGACACGCTGTCGGCCAAGGAAGCGAAGGACAAGGGCTGCCGCACCCTGGAAGGCGCGCCGATCACGATCGTGCAGGCGGTCAAGCCGCGGCCCGCAGCGTCGGGTGCGACGGCGCGGCCGGCCGACGCGAAGGTCGATCCGAACGAGCAGCGCGCCCGCGACAGCGATGCGCGGCGCATCCTCGAAGGCGAGCTCAAGCGCGAGGAGGAGCGGCTGGCAGAGCTGCAGAAGGAATTCAACAACGGCGAGCCCGAGCGGCACGGCGATGAGCGCAACTATCAGAAGTACCTCGACCGCGTGGCCGACATGAAGGCCAGCATCGCCCGCAAGGAAAACGACATCGCGGCGATCAAGCGCGAGCTGTCCAAGCTGCCGCAGTGAAGCTCATTCCAGCGCACGACCCGGTCGCCGCGCGCGGCCCGGGGGCGGCGCCGGCCTCGTACACCGCGCTCGATTATTTGGCGACGATGGTCGCGATCGTCGACGCCGACGGACGCTGCGTGTTTGCCAACGCCGCGTTCGAGAACGTGCTCGGCATGTCGCGCCGCAGCGTGCTGCGCGGATCGCTGTTCGACTGGTTCGTCGACTCGCAACTGCTGCACGACACGGTGGCCGCGGTGCTGAACAACGTTTTCTCGACGAGCCGGCTCGAAGCCCAGCTGCGACGCCCGTCGACGAGTCATGGCGACGCCCTGCCGGTGCATGTGATCGTCAATCAGATGGACCACTCGAACGACGTGATCATCGAGCTCGTCGAGATCGAGCAGCAGACGCGGCAGGATCGCGAGGAGCGCGCGCTCGATCAGGCGCAGGCCAACAAGGAGCTGATCCGCAACCTCGCGCATGAAATCAAAAACCCGCTCGGCGGCATCCGCGGCGCAGCGCAGCTGCTGGAGATGGAAGTCGAGTCGCGCGCGCTGACCGAGTACACGCAGGTCATCATCCAGGAGGCCGACCGCTTGCAGGCGCTCGTCGACCGGTTGCTCGCGCCGCACCGCAAGCCGCATGTGGTCAGCGACGTCAACATCCACGAGGTCTGCGAGCGGGTGCGATCGCTGATCCTCGCCGAGTTCCCGCGCGGGCTGCAGGTCGAGCGCGACTACGACATCTCGATTCCCGACTTTCGCGGCGATCGCGAGCAGCTGATTCAAGCGGTGCTCAACATCGCGCACAACGCGGCGCATGCGCTCGCCGAGCGCATCGCGACCGGCGACGCGGCCATCACGATGCGAACGCGCATTGCGCGCCAAGTCACGCTCGGCAAGCAGCGCTATCGTCTGGCACTGGAATTGCATATCGAGGACAACGGCCCGGGTGTTCCTGAGTCGATCCGTGATCGCATTTTTTTCCCGTTGGTTTCGGGGCGCGATGGCGGTTCGGGCTTGGGGCTGACATTGGCGCAGACCTTCGTGCAGCAACACCAGGGCATGATCGAATGCGACAGCGTTCCCGGAAAAACAAGCTTCAAGATCGTGATCCCGCTGCCTTGAGCCGAAAGTCCAAGCCAGCAGGACCGGAACCATGGGCAGGGCATGAAACCCATCTGGATCGTTGACGACGACCAATCCATCCGCTTCGTGCTGGAAAAGGCGCTGGCGCGAGAAGACTTCGCGGTGCGCAGCTTCACCAGTCCGCGCGACGTTCTTGCTGCGCTCGAAGACGATGCGCCGCAGGTGCTGGTGTCCGACATCCGCATGCCCGGTGGCTCGGGCATCGAGCTGCTGACCAAGGTCAAGGAGCGCCACCCCGGGCTGCCGGTCATCATCATGACCGCCTACTCCGACCTCGACAGCGCGGTCAGCGCGTTCCAGGGCGGCGCGTTCGAGTACCTGCCCAAGCCCTTCGATCTGCCGAAGGCCGTCGAGCTGATTCGCCGGGCCGTCGACGAGAGCATGCGCGAGGAAGTCAGCGACGAGCGAGGCACGCAAATGCCCGAGATGCTCGGCCAGGCGCCCGCGATGCAAGACGTGTTCCGCGCGATCGGCCGCCTGAGCCAGAGCATCGTCACCCGTTCGTGGCGCTCAATACCGCTGCGATTCCCGCCGAGCTCCTCGAAAGCGAACTGTTCGGCCATGAAGCCGGGGCCTTCACCGGCGCAACGAAGCGCCACGTGGGCCGCTTCGAACAGGCCGACGGCGGCACCTTGTTCCTCGACGAAATCGGCGACATGCCGTTCGACTTGCAGACACGCTTGCTGCGCGTGCTGAGCGACGGCCAGTTCTACCGCGTCGGCGGCCACAACCCACTGAAAAGCAATGTGCGAGTGATCGCGGCGACGCACCAGAACCTCGAAGAGCGCGTCAAGCTCGGGGCGTTCCGCGAAGACCTGTTCCACCGCTTGAACGTGATTCGCTTGCGCTTGCCTGCGCTGCGCGAGCGGCGCGAAGACGTGCCGGCGCTGGCTCGCTTCTTCCTGCAGAAAAGCGCGAAGGAGCTCGGTGTCGAGGCCAAGCGAATCACCGACGCGGCCTTGTCGCGCCTGATGCGCTTCGACTTCCCCGGTAACGTTCGCCAGCTCGAGAACATCTGCCATTGGCTGACGGTGATGGCGCCGGCGCAGGTCGTCGAAGCGAAAGACCTGCCGCCGGAGTTGCTCGGCGAACCCGAGGTCGCGGCACCGTCGGCAGTGGCCGAGACGGCGAGCGGTGAAGCTGCCGCCGCACCGGTCAACGTGGCGGCGCCATCGACGCCGTTGGCGTCGCCGCCGATCGTGGGCGTCACCTCCTCACCGCTCGACGCGAGCGTGTCGCCATGGCTCGTCGATCTCGAACGCGAGTCGCGCAGCCTGCTGCAATCGGGCGTGCCCGAAGTGTGGGAGACGCTGACGCGCAAGTTCGAAGCGCAGCTGATTCACACCGCGCTGCAGATCACACGCGGCCGCCGCATCGAAGCCGCGCAGAAGCTCGGCATCGGGCGCAACACGATCACGCGGAAGATTCAGGAACTAGGCCTGGATGACTGAGCCCCCCAGTCGCTTCGCTCCTGCCCCCGAGGGGCGCCGCCTGGCAGACCGGCGAAGCCGGATCCGCGGGCGTGGCTTGATCCGGATGGGCTAGATTTCCACCACCACCGGCGCGTGATCGCTCGGCCGCTCGTTCTTGCGCGGCAGCCTGTCGATGCTGCACGACTTTACCTCGGGCTTCAGCGCATCGCTGACCAGGATGTGATCGATTCTTAAGCCCTGGTTGCGGCGGAACGCGAGCATGCGGTAGTCCCACCAGCTGTAGAGCTTGGGCGCCTGCTCGAAGAGGCGAAACGCGTCGTGCAGTCCCAAGCCGAGCAGCGCCTGGAAATGCTCGCGTTCTTCGACGGTGCAATGGATCTGCCCGGCCCAGGCAACCGGGTCGCAGACATCGCGGTCTTCGGGCGCGATGTTGAAGTCGCCCATCAGCACGAGCTTCGGATGCTTGGCCATTTCGAGCGCGACCCACTCGCGCAGCGCGAGCAGCCACTTCATCTTGTAGGCGAACTTGTCGCTGCCCGGCGATTGGCCGTTCGGGAAATATGCGCAGATGACCCGAACGCCGTCGATGCTGCCGGCAATCACGCGCGTCTGCTCGTCGTCGAAGCCGAAGATGTTGCGCGTGACGTCATCGGCCGGCATCTTCGACAGCAGCGCGACGCCGTTGTAGGTCTTCTGCCCGAACCATTGCGACTCGTAGCCCACAGCCTTGAATTCCGCATGGGTGAACTTGTCGTCCGGCAGCTTGGTTTCCTGCAGGCACAGCACGTCGGGCTGCTGGGCGGCGAGCCACTCCAGCACCTGGGGCAGACGCACCCCCAGCGAGTTGACGTTCCAGGTTGCGAGCTTCATGCGCTCAATAGTGCAGCCACGCCGCGGCCCCGGCAATCAGACCGACGCCGCCGAATCCGTACACGAGGTACTCGAACAGCTTGCGCTTGGTCAACAGTGCGATCGCGGCCATCGCGATCGCCACCTGCAAGGCCGTCATGCCTTGCGCCCAGCGGTGATGCGTGTGCATCTCGTTCTCGCTTTGCTGGTCCCAGCTCGTCGACTCGTCCTCGAGCTTCTTCGCGGCGACCTGGATCTCGGCCTTCTCGGTCTTGTAGCGCTTGACCTCGTCGACATAGAAGGTCCTGCGGGCTTCCGGCGCCAGCTCGACCGCGAGCTCGGCGAGATTCTGCTTGCTGCTCTTGGCCTGGTAGTAGTTCCACTGGTTCGATGCCTCGGTCTTCTTGATCGCGGCATTGTTCTTGTCGAGGCTCGCGTTGGCCTGCGTCGCGCCGGCCATGTAGACGAACAGCGCGCCGACGGTGGCGAGGATTGCAGTCACGACAGCGAGCTGGCTCGCATGTCCTTCGGCCGTGCCGTGTTGTGCGACATGCTCCATCTCGTGATCGTGCGGCCCGTGCACGTGAAAACCATGTCCCGACATTTCAAGCTCCTTGCTTTCTGCGGTAAATCACCCAGCGATAGCGATGTCCGTTCTCGCTGGTCTGCGGCTCGCTCGCCTCGGCGCTGAATTGTGCGCGGTCCCAGGCGGGGAAGAAGGTGTCGGCGTCGAAGTCGGCGTCGATCTCGGTCAGCACCAGCTCGTCGGCGAGCGGCAAGGCCTGCGCATAGATCTCGCCGCCGCCGATGACGAACACCTTGGCTTCGTCTTTCACGAGGTCGAGCGCCGACGTGAGCGAGCCCGCTCGCTCCGTGCCGTCGGCATGCCATTGTGGATTGCGCGTGATGACGATGTTGCGACGCCCCGGCAGCGGCCGCCCGATCGAGTCCCAGGTCTTGCGGCCCATGATGATCGGGTGGCCAAGGGTCGTTCGCTTGAAGAATTTCAGATCTTCGGAAATGCGGCACAAGAGCTGGTTGTCGTTGCCGATCGCGCCGTTGCGCGCGACGGCGGCGATGAGGGCGAGTGGTGGGCGGGGCATGGCGTCGATTCTCGCAGTTCAATGGGAGCAAAAGTCATTCACCGCAGAGGCGCGGAGGACGCAGAGGTCCGCAGAGAAGAACAAGAGATCAAGCGCGCGAGGCAGCATCTTTGCCATGCGCCAGATGCTGCTGCATCAGTTGCTGCGCGAGCGCGGCATTGCGCGCCTTCAGCGCGGTCATTAGCTTGCGGTGCTCCTTCAGCGAAGCTTCGAGCCGCCCCTGCTTGAACAGCGAATGGTGCCGATACAGCTTCATGACCTTGCGCAGATCGGCCACCATCTTGAAGAACGCGTCGCGATCGGCGACGGTGGCTTCGAGTTTCTGATGCAAGGCCGCGAGCTCGGCCAGCTCATCGGAGCTCGCGTCGCGGGCCACCGCTGCGGCCGCGTCGCTCTCCAGCAGCGACAGCAGGTGGAACACCTCGGTCAGGTCGCGCTCCGACACCTCGGTGACGTAGGCGCCACGGCGCAGCTTCATCGTCACCAGCCCTTCGGATGCGAGCACCTTCAGCGCTTCGCGCAGCGGCGTGCGGCTGATGCCCAGCTCGGCCGTCAGCGCCTGCTCGTCGATCCAGCTGCCCGGCGCCAATGTGTGCGCGACGATGCGCTCGCGCAGCCGCTCGGCGACGCGCTGGTAGAGCGCCCCGTCGTTCAAGGCGACGGAGCGCGTTCTGGCCGGCGGGTTGCCGGTTGGCGTGCGGGGAGCGACCATGGGGGACCGAAAGCGAGTTGAAAGCCGACCGAAGGGCCATCCGTGAAGATATAATTCAATTTTGAATTATGGAGCATGCGGCGCGGCTCGACAAGGGCGGCATCGCAGTTTCGAGGGGCAAGCATGTCCGACGATGTACTGAATTCCGATTCGTTGGCCGCGTGGCAGAAGGCGGCGGCGAAGTCCGCGCCGCTCGGCAAGGTCGATGCGCTGAACTGGGTCACGCCCGAGGGCATCACGGTCAAGCCGCTGTACACGGCGGCCGACTTGAAAAGCTTGCCCTACACCGACACCTTGCCCGGCTTCGCGCCCTTCGTGCGCGGCCCGCAGGCGACGATGTACGCGGTGCGGCCGTGGACGATCCGCCAATACGCAGGCTTCTCGACCGCCGAGGCGTCGAACGATTTCTATCGCAAGGCGCTGCACGGCGGCGGCCAGGGTGTCAGCGTCGCATTCGACCTCGCGACGCATCGCGGCTACGACAGCGATCACCCGCGCGTGCGCGGCGACGTCGGCAAGGCAGGTGTGGCGATCGACAGCGTCGAGGACATGAAGATCCTGTTCAACGGCATTCCGCTCGACAAGGTCAGCGTCTCCATGACGATGAACGGCGCGGTGCTGCCGGTGCTCGCCGGCTACGTCGTCGCGGCCGAAGAGCAAGGCGTAGCGCAGGACCAGTTGAGCGGAACGATCCAGAACGACATCTTGAAGGAGTTCATGGTCCGCAACACGTACATCTACCCGCCGGCGCAGAGCATGCGGATCGTCGGCGACATCATCGAATACACGTCGCGGCAAATGCCGCGCTTCAACTCGATTTCGATCTCGGGCTATCACATGCAGGAGGCGGGCGCCAACCAGGCGCTCGAGCTCGCATTCACGCTCGCCGACGGCAAGGAATACGTGAAGACGGCGCTCGCCAAGGGCCTCGATGTCGACGAGTTCGCCGGCCGCCTGAGTTTCTTCTGGGCGATCGGCATGAACTTCTATCTCGAGGTCGCGAAGATGCGTGCCGCGCGCTTGCTGTGGTGGCGCATCATGCGCGAGTTCAAGCCGAAGAACGCGAAGAGCCTGATGCTGCGAACGCACTGCCAGACCTCGGGCTGGAGCCTCACCGAGCAAGACCCGTTCAACAACGTCGTTCGCACGACGATCGAGGCGATGGCGGCGGTGTTCGGCGGCACGCAGTCGCTGCACACGAATGCGCTCGACGAAGCGATCGCGCTGCCGACCGAGTTCAGCGCCCGCATCGCGCGCAACACCCAGCTCATCATCCAGGAAGAGACGCACATCACCAACGTCGTCGACCCTTGGGCCGGCAGCTACATGATGGAAAAGCTGACGCAGGACATGGCCGATGCGGCGTGGGCGATCATCGAAGAGGTCGACGCGATGGGCGGCATGACGCACGCCGTCGAGAGCGGCTGGGCCAAGCTGAAGATCGAAGCGAGCGCGGCGGAGAAGCAAGCGCGCATCGACTCCGGCCGCGACGTGATCGTCGGCGTCAACAAGTACAAGCTCGCGCAGGAAGACGCGATCGAAAGCCGCGACATCGACAACCACGCGGTGCGCGACAACCAGGTCAAGCGCTTGCAGCAAGTGCGCGCGTCGCGCGACGCGAAGGCGGTGCAGTCGGCGCTTGACGCATTGACCCAGTGCGCGCAGAGCGGCGAAGGCAATCTGCTCGATCTCGCGATCAAGGCAGTGCGTTGGCGTGCCACGGTGGGCGAGGTGAGCGACGCGCTCGAAAAAGTCTGGGGGCGCCATCGCGCCGATACGCAAAAGGTGACCGGTGTGTATGCAGCTGCTTATGACAGTGCCGAAGGCTGGGACAAGTTGCAAAGCGAGATCGCGGCCTTCGCCGAAGAGCACGGCCGCCGCCCGCGCGTGATGATCGCCAAGCTCGGACAAGACGGCCACGACCGCGGCGCGAAGGTGGTGGCGACTGCGTTCGCCGATCTCGGCTTCGACGTCGACATGGGGCCGCTGTTTCAAACCGCCGAAGAATGCGCGCGCCAGGCGATCGAGAACGATGTGCACGCGGTGGGCGTCAGCACGCTGGCCGCGGGGCACAAGACGCTGGTGCCGGCGATCATCGAATCATTGAAGGCGCAGGGCGCCGACGACATCATCGTCTTCGTCGGCGGCGTGATCCCGCGGCAGGACTACGAGTTCTTGTACGACGCGGGAGTGAAGGGGATTTACGGCCCCGGCACGCCAATTCCGGCGAGCGCGAAGGACGTGCTGGAGCAGATCAAGAAGGCGATGCGGGCTTGAGATGACTGCCGCGATCACCAACCCGCCCCGTTCGGGCTGAGCCTGTCGAAGCCCCACGTGAAACCCTTCTTCGTCTACATGCTGCGTTGTTCCGATGGTTCGTACTACATCGGGCATACCGACGAGTTGGAACGACGTGTAGCGCAGCACCAGGCGGGCGAGATCGATGGGCACACGCACGAGCGGCGGCCAGTCGAATTGGTGTGGTCGCAGGAGACGGCAAGTCGGGACGAAGCGCTGGCGGCAGAGCGGAGGATCAAGGGGTGGGGGAGGGCGAAGAAGGAGGCGTTGATCGAGGGGGATTGGGAGCGGATCAAGCAGCTGGCCAGATCACGTCCTTCCACGAACTCGATGCCAAACCTCCCCGTTCGCCCTGAGCCTGTCGAAGGGCCTGCCACGAATCACGCAGGGCTTCGACAAGCTCAGCCCGAACGGGGTGGTGATGGCGGGAGTAGTGGTGGTGCCATCCCGCTGGCGCCCCCACCCATCCTCCCCGTTCACCCTGAGCTTGTCGAAGGGCCGGAATTGAGCGTACCGGACATCGATTTGATGCAAGGCCTCCTCCAACGCCAACGCCGCGCCCTCGCCAAATCCATCACCCTCCTCGAATCCACCCGTCCCGATCATCGCGAGCGTGCCGACGCACTTCTGAACGCACTCCTCCCGCACACCGGACACGCGATGCGTCTCGGCATCTCCGGTGTCCCCGGTGTCGGCAAATCCACCTTCATCGAAGCCCTCGGCCTCGCGCTCATTGCCAAGGGACACCGCGTTGCCGTGCTCGCCGTCGACCCGTCGTCGAGTGTCTCCGGCGGATCGATCCTCGGCGACAAGACGCGGATGGACAGGCTCTCGATCAACGACGCCGCCTACATTCGCCCGAGCCCCGCATCGGGCACGCTCGGCGGCGTGGCCGAGAAGACACGCGAGGCGATGCTCGTTTGCGAAGCGGCCGGCTACGACGTGGTCATCGTCGAGACCGTGGGCGTCGGGCAGAGCGAGACCGCGGTCGCCAGCATGACCGACATGTTCGTGCTGCTGCAGCTACCCAACGCCGGCGACGATCTGCAGGCGATCAAGAAGGGCGTGATGGAGCTCGCCGATCTCGTCGTCATCAACAAGGCCGACATTGACCCCGCCGCCGCGACGCGCGCCGAAGCGCAGATCGCGAGCGCGCTGCGCCTGTTCGGCCTGCGCGGCCACGCAGAGCACCGCACCGATTACTGGCACGCGAAGGTGATGCAGATCAGCGCGCTGAAGAATCAGGGCATCGAAGAATTCTGGACGAACGTCGAGCAGTTCCATCAGCAGCGCCGCGCCAGCGGTGAATTCGATGCGCGGCGCAAGCAGCAGGCGCTGGCCTGGATGTGGGACTTGATCCACGCGCGGCTTCATGCCGACTTCCGCCATCACCCGGCGGTGCGCGAAGCGCTGCCCGAGATGCTGCGTGAGGTCGGCAGTGCGCGCATCGCGCCGTCATCGGCGGCGCGTGCGCTGCTCGCCCGCTTCGAAGATGCGCTGAAATAAAACACCGAGGAGACGCACCACCATGCACGACATCATCGAACAACTCGAGGCCAAGCGCGCGAAGGCGCGCCTGGGCGGCGGCGAGAAGCGCATCGCCGCGCAGCACGGCAAGGGCAAGCTCAGCGCGCGCGAGCGGCTCGAGCTGCTGCTCGACGAAGGGACCTTCGAAGAGTGGGACATGTTCGTCGAGCACCGCTGCCACGACTTCGGCATGGCCGACAACAAGATCCCCGGCGACGGCGTCGTCACCGGCTACGGAATGATCAACGGCCGCCTCGTGTTCGTCTTCAGCCAGGACTTCACGGTGTTCGGCGGTGCGCTCTCCGAGGCGCATGCCGAGAAGATCTGCAAGGTGATGGACCAGGCGATGAAGATCGGTGCGCCGGTCATCGGCCTCAACGACTCGGGCGGCGCGCGCATTCAGGAAGGCGTCGCGTCGCTCGGCGGCTATGCCGACGTCTTCCAGCGCAACGTGATGGCCTCGGGCGTGGTGCCGCAGATCAGCATGATCATGGGTCCGTGCGCCGGCGGCGCGGTGTACTCGCCGGCGATGACCGACTTCATCTTCATGGTCAAGGACAGCTCGTACATGTTCGTCACCGGCCCCGAGGTCGTGAAGACGGTGACGCACGAAGAGGTGACGTCCGAAGACCTCGGCGGCGCGACCAGCCACACCACCAAGAGCGGCGTCGCCGACCTCGCGTTCGACAACGACGTCGACGCGCTGCTGATGCTGCGCCGGCTCTACAACTACCTGCCGCTGAACAACCGGGAAAAGCCGCCGGTGCGGCCGAGCAATGACCCGGCCGACCGCGTCGACTACTCGCTCGACACGCTGGTGCCCGACAACCCCAACAAGCCCTACGACATCAAAGAGCTGATCGTGAAGTGCGCCGACGACGGCGACTTCTTCGAGCTGCAGCCCGAGTACGCGAAGAA
>VBCQ01000452.1 GCA_005882155.1 Betaproteobacteria bacterium | reverse complement strand
CTGCGAGAAGCCGTTCGTGCTCGATGTTCGCGATGGCGAGCGCCTGGTGTCGCTCGCCGAGAGCAAGGGGCTCGTCAACCAGGTCGGCTACCACTACCGCTTCGTCGGCGCGTTCAAAGAGGCGGCACGCATCGTCAAGTCAGGCGCACTCGGCACCGTGCATCACGTGCGCGCCGAAGCCTACGGGCCGGTCGTGCTGCGACCCAAGGGCGGCACTTGGCGCTCGGCCAAGAGCGAGGGCGGCGGCGCGCTGTACGACTACGCGTGCCACGCCGTCGATCTCGTCAACTTCGTCGCGGGGCCACCCGCGTCGGTCGGTGGCGTCGTTCGCCACGGCGTGTTCTCGCAGGATGTCGACGACGAGGTCTACTGCACGCTGCACTACGCCAACGGCGCCAGCGGCCAGCTGTGCGTGAACTGGAGCGACGAGAGCTTTCGCAAGATGTCAACCAAGGTCTCGGTATGGGGCACCCATGGCCGCATCACCGCAGACCGCCAGGAGTGCCAGATCTACTTGCGCGAGCCGCACGCTGCGGTGCCCGGCGCGAGCAAGGGCTGGACGATCCGCTACACGACCGACCTCACCGAAGAAGTCTGGTTCTACCTGCGCGGCGAAGAGTACTCGGCGCAGATCGACTACTTTGCGCAGAGCATTCGAGAGCGGCGCACCGATGGCGAGAACACGTTCCGCTCGGCGCTCGAGGCCGATCGCGTGGTGTCGATGATCGTCGGCGAAACCGCCGGCATGCTCACGATGCCGAGCGCGCAGCCCTCGCGCGCGACCCTGTGGTCGCGCCTCTTCAAATGACCGGCGGAGCAACTAACGTGATGGATCGAGTGCTGTTCGGCGACAACCAGTTCTTCGGCGTCAACCACATGTCGGAAGAGAAAGCGCGCGCGCAGGCGATGCGCTTTCAGGACCTGCCCGCGGTGCTCGAGGTCCTCGACACCGCGTACCAGGAAGGCATTCGCACCTTCATGTGCACGACGCACGACCGCGTCGCCGAGATCTGCGACCACTTTCGCGCCAACGCGGCGAAGTACCCCGACTACCAGTTCTATCCGTGCATGCCGTACGCGCACAAGTACGCCAACGCGGTGACCGAGCACGGGATGATCGAGGCGCTGCGATTGTTCCTGCCCGAGGAGGGCGCGCTGCGCTCGATGCTCAAGGGCGGCATGGCGCTCGCCAACAAGGACATCGAAGCGATCATGCAATTGCTGATCGACGCCGAGATGAAGATGTTCCACGATCTGGCGACACCGGTCGTCTTCATGCAGAACGTGATCACCGATCTGCTGCTGGGCCTGAACATGAAAGCGTGCTTGCGCATCTTTCACGACCATGTGCGCCAGCGTTACGACGCCGAGCCGGGCTTCATCACGATGAACGTGCCGCGTCTGCTCGACGTGCTCGACGAGCTCGGCATCGACAACCCGATCGTCTGCGCGAACATCAACAAGATCGGCTTTCGCATGTGCGGCGGGATCGCGCTGTACGAGCAAACGATTGCGACCCGGCGCTTCCGGCCGGTCGCGATGTCGGTGCTCGCGTCGGGGGCGATCGCGCCGCGCGAAGCGATCGAGTACGTGTGCCGCCAACCGAAAATCGAATCGATCGTGTTCGGCGCGTCGAGCCGCGGCAACATCCGCCAGACGAAGACGCTGATCGACGAGTTGACGGTCACGGCCTGAGATCAGCACCGAGATGAACGATCGGCTCCTCCACCACCCGATTTCGGCCAGCGTTGCCGACTGGTCGCGCGAGGTCAAGCCACGGTGGGCTTGGATGCCGGGCAAGTCGCTGCTGGCGAGCATTCGCAGCTACCAGCGCCATCGCGGCTCGAACAATCCGCTGCGCATCGCCGCGTGCAAGGTCGCGGTGCTGCGCCACCGGTTCTGGAGCGCCGTCAGTGGGGCCGACATCCCGCTCAATTGCCAGCTCGGCGGCGGCTTGCTGCTGCCGCATCCGAACGGCGTCGTGATCCATCCGGATTCGCGGATCGGCCCGAACTGCCTGATCTTCCAGCAGGTGACGATCGGCTATGGCTACGGCGGCGTGCCGCAGATCGGCGGCCATGTCGACATCGGCGCCGGCGCGAAATTGCTCGGCGCGATACAGGTCGGCGACCACGCACTGATCGGCGCGAACGCCGTTGTGCTGTGCGATGTGCCGGCGGAGAAGTCCGCCGTCGGCATTCCGGCGCGCATTCTCGATCCTGGGCGCGCGGCCCGTGCCGGCGGCCTGTCGGAGTGACGATGCGCGGAACTGTCGCGCATTATTGTTGCTCGTACACCGCTCCCGGCACAATCGCCACCACGTGCTGACTCCTTGAAACGAGCCCACAGATGACCCCTTACCGAATCGCCTGGACGCTGGCGGCACTGATGTGCCTGGCCGCAGTCGGGGGCATTGCCGGACGGCCCACGCTCCGGGCGGCCGACCGGGGCCGCAGCATCTCGCTCGAAAGCGTGATCCCGAAAAGCTTCGGCGAATGGAGCGAAGCCGCCGATCAGGGTGCGCAGGTGGTCAACCCGCAAACCAAGGAAATCCTCGACAAGCTGTACAGCCAGATCCTCACTCGCACCTACGTCAACAAGAGCGGCTACCGGATCATGCTGTCGATGGCCTATGGCGACGACCAGCGGGGCGAACTGCAGACCCACAAGCCCGAGGTCTGCTATCCGGCGCAAGGCTTCACGCTCCACACCAACGAGCTGGGGCAGCTGCCGACGCGCTTCGGCAACATCGAAGTACGCCGCTTGAGCACCAGCCGTGGGCTTATGGGCGTGCGTATGGGCACTCCGATGAGCGTCGCGCTGCATTGCCCTACTGGACCCATTTCTACAACTGGCACCGCGAGCATCACGGCATCGACTGCCATCCACCCATGTCCCGCCTCACCACTTCACGCAAGAACGTCTTGACTCTTCACACCTAGGAGCCTGTCGGGCTTTCCAGTGTTCCGAATGTTGATGGCAGCCGAGACAATTGCTGCAGGACAACTGAGACCCCGCAGATGAGCCGCTTCGTTCCCATAGACCGAGACACCGCCTACTTGCTGCCGCCGTCCGTTGATGAGTGGCTGCCCGAGGGGCATCTGGCGCGCTTCGTCGTGGAAGTCATTGACAAGCTCGACCTGAGCGAACTGGTGGGCCGGTACGCTGGTCGTGGCTCCGATGCTCACCACCCCGCGGTGTTGCTGGGACTGCTCATCTACGGCTATTCCAGCGGCGCGTTCAGCTCGCGCAAGATCGAGCGCGCCACCTACGACTCGGTAGCGTTCCGGTTCGTGGCGGCCAACACGCACCCCGACCACGACACCATTGCCACCTTCCGGCGACGCTTCTTGCCGCAGGTGAAGTCGCTGTTCGTGCAAGTGCTCGTGCTCGCGCGCGAGATGAAGTGCTTGAAGCTGGGCAACATTGCTCTGGACGGCACCAAGGTGCATGCCAACGCCAGCAAGCACAGGGCGCTGTCGTGGGGTCATGCGAACAAGATCGAAGCGCAGCTGCGCGAAGAAGTGCAGGCCTTGATGGCCTTGGCCGAGAAGGCTGACCGCGCTGGCGTGCCCGACGGCATGGACGTGCCCGCAGAGATCGCCCGGCGTGAGTAGCGCCTGAAGGCTATCGAACGGGCCAAGGCCCAGATCGAGCAGCGTGCCCGCGAGCGATTGGAAGCCGAGCAGCAGGAGCACCAAGCCAAGCTCAAGCGCCGCCAAGCCCAGCGCGATGCGGGCAAGAAGTCCCGCGGCAAGGACCCCGAGCCGCCCCAGGAAGGCCCGCGCGACAGCGACCAGGTCAGCCTCACGGACGAGGACTCGCGCATCATGCCCGTCTCGGGTGGAGGCTTCGAGCAGAGCTACAACGCGCAAGCAGCGGTCGATACCGAGACGATGCTGGTCATCGTCCCCCATGTGAGCCAATCCCCCAACGACAAGCGCGAAGTCTTGCCCGTCCTGGATGAGCTCAGCGCGCTACCCCAGTCGCTGGGGCAGGTAAAGGCGATGCTGGCCGACACCGGCTACTGCAGCGAGGCCAATGTGCCGCACTGCCACGCACACCAAATCGAGCCGATACTGGCGATGAGCCGTGATTCGCACCATCTGCCGGTGCTGGAGCGCTTCGCGCCGGACGCCCCTGCGCCTGAGAGCGAGGACCCGGTGCTCAAAATGGCCCATCGACTGAAGACCAAAGCAGGGCGAGCACTGTATGGATTGCGCAAGCAAACGGTCGAGCCGGTGTTCGGGATCATCAAGCACGTGATGGGCTGGCGCCAGATGTCCATGCGCGGGCTGGACAAGGCACAGGGCGAGTGGGCGCTGGTGACGCTGGCATGGAACGTCAAGCGCTTGCATGTGTTGAGGGCGGCATGATGCGCGGGCATTGCCACCCGAAACCCCTGTGCGGTCATCCCATCAAGGCCTGCGTCGATCGATCAGCGCTCGCGCAGCTGCCCGATCGGACGTTCATCGCGCCGAGAATGCCAGCAGAGCTGGCTTGCCCCGGCTTCCGCGCTTGCGCGCGTTCAAGTCCGACGGGCTCCTAGCGTGCGCTGCCGGCACCTGCATCGTTGCGGCGAGGGACCCGAGGACCATCCGAAAAGCCTCGTATCATGCCGCGTTCATTCCAAGCGTGGTCTGCGAAAAAGCCGATGCAACTTCAGCTCCCAAGCTTGCGCGCCGCCAACACGATTGCAGGGTCCGCGCTGAAACTGTTGGTGGTCTTGTGGGCCCTGCTTGCCGTTGCGGCAGTCTTCGTCATGACCCTGGGCACAGACGAGGCGTGGGTGCTGAACGGCCTGCGCAGCGTGCTCCGCCCACAGGTACCTGACCTCAGTACGGAAGTTGTTTCCACCAGCGGCGGCGCTTTTGCGCTGGTCAATCTGGGCATCGAGCAGTTGGCCGGCAGCAAGGTGTGGTCGCATCGCCTTGTTTCGCTTTTGTGCCTCGGCCTGTCCTTCGCTCTGGTTTTGAAACGTCGCGCGGGCAAGGAGACGCCGGCTTCGATCGATTGGCTGATGCTGGCACCGCTGATCGCGATCCCGGGTGCGCCGCGATGCACGTCTGGACCGCTCAAAGTGCGTCACTCGGCGTGCGTGTTGTCAGCGGCGGACTGCTTTACGGGCTGGCCGCGGCGTCCCGATTCGATCTGGTGCTGTTCGGGCCGGCTGTCCTGATGGCCAGTTGTCTTCGAGTAGCGCCCTCGGGGCGACTCGACGTTCGGTTGAATCCGCCGGCATGGGCGTTCGTGCTCATCGGGGGGGCCGTGTTCTTGCTCAACCAGTGGCTGATGAGCTTGCCGGCCGATGCGATTTCCGCGGAGAAGTTCGGCGCGTCGACGGGGCTGGGCGGCTGGGCGCTGAACTATCCGAAGCTGCTGAATCACTGGGCAACGCTCACCACCTTTGCGCCGTTTTCGTTGTTCGCACTGATGGCGGTGAGCGCTTTCTGGTGGGCACCTGAGTCCGCCGCGGAGACAGCCGATTCGAAGACACCCAGATTCGAATCCTTGCTGGCAATCACCGGGCTGGTGCTGTTGGCAGGGTGGTTGTTTCGGGCGCCCATCCCGCACCTGCGCTATGCATTTCCCGCGCTGTTTTGCTTCGCGGCGCTGGGCAGCGTCGGTCTGCAGCAGGTCGCCACCGAATTACCCGCGAATGGCGTGGGACGGCGGTCGTTGTTGTGCCACTTGATCGGCCTCGCATGTGTGATCGGCAGCATCGGAACCACGACCCGGTCTCTGGTGATGTCGGACACCGACTACGCGAGTTGGGAGTGGTCGAACGAAATGCCCTACGACTACTTTCGTCGCTTTGAAGCCGTGCAGCATCAAGCCGAGGCGGCTGCCTTCCTGCGGGAGGGGCTTCCGCCCGATGCCCGGCTGTACTCCTATGTACCCTACGCGCTTCGATATCTGACCGAGCGTCCGGTGGTCGCAGTGGACCGCTCCGCGCAAGCCGATCGGGTGGCCCACCACGTCAATCGATACCTCGTGTTGACACCGGCGGTAGGAACGTATCTTTACTTGGCGCCCGATACGGCAAGCTGGCTCAAGACGAATGCGAGACTTGCGAAACAGATCGGGCGCTACTCCATCTATCAGCTGCCCCCCGGTACCGATGCAGATCTTGACAATGTCAAATTGCGCAGAGCCAACTATCTGGGCCATCCGGACTCGAAGCCGTGGTTCGGACGTTAGAGCGCTTGAGCGGATTCGAACTCATATCCACTGACGAACGGCCCGAATTGAGCATCGTCGTACCGGTCTACGGATCGGCGGGTACGCTCGACAAGTTGCACCTGTCAACGCCGACTTAAAACTGACCCACTTTCCCGCTTGATCGCCGAAGTAAATCTGACCCACCCGGGCACTCTGTATCGCGCTGCTCGGACGCGTAGGGCGTAGCCCGAAGCGGCTGAGCAGCGCGGCGGCCAGTCATGCGGCCTGCGTTGTCCTCCTCGCCGCCTGCCCAGCCTTGCGTTTGTCTTTGAGGCGGTAGCTCTCGCCGGTGATCTGCACGATGTGGGCGTGGTGCAGCAGCCTATCGAGCATCGCCGCCGTCAGCGTCTGGTCGTCGGCGAAGGCGCCGGCCCACTGCGTGAACGGCAAGTTGCTGGTGAGCACCATGCTGCCGCGCTCGTAGCGCTTGGCCACGACGTTGAAGAACAACGTCGCCTCCTCGCGTCCGAACGGCAAGTAGCCGATCTCGTCGACCACCAGCAGCTTCGGACCGAGCACCGCGCGGTTGAAGTACTCCTTGAGCCGGCCTTGGCTCTTCGCCGCCGCCAATTGCAGCATCAGGTCGGCCGCGCTGACGAAGCGCACCTTGTGGCCGGCCATCACCGCGCGGTAGCCGAGTGCCAGCGCAATGTGGGTCTTGCCCACGCCGCTGGGACCGAGCAACACCAGGTTCTCGGCGCGCTGCACGAATGCCAGGTGTGCAAGCTCCTGGATCTGCGCCTTGGGCGCGCCGCTGGCCTGATTCCAATCGAACTGCTCGAGCGTCTTGACCGCCGGCATTGTCGCCAGCTTCAGCAGCACGCTCGCACGACGCTCGTCGCGCGCAACGAGTTCGCTGGCAAGAATCTTCTCCAGGAAGTCGGCGAAGCTGGCTTCGTCGCGGGCCGCGTCCTGTGCAAGCGCCGGCCACTGCGTACTCAGGCGCGAGAGCTTGAGCTGTTCGCACAGCTCGGCAATGCGTTCGTGCTGCAGACTCATGCAAGCACCTCCAGCAGTTCGTCGTACACCGACAACGGGTGCTGCAAGCTCTCTATCGGCAGGGCTACGCGCTGCCCCATCGGTGCAGGCGCCTTGAGCGCCGGCGCTGGCAACATGACGGCGCGCTCGTCGGCAAGGCGTACTGCGGGAACAGCCTTGGTCGTGGCATGCACGCGGGCGTTGGCCACTTCGTCGAGCCAGCGTCGAACATGCGCGTTGGCAACACCAACGTCAAGCTTCAGACCGGCGGCTTCGATGGTGGCCGCAAGCGGCACGACGAAGCTGCCCTTCAAATACGCGTTGAAGCGCTCGACCTTGCCCTTGGTCTTGGCCCGATACGGCCGGCATAGCCGGGGTGTGAAGCCACAGGCTTCGGCCAATGCCTTGAGCTCGTCGTTCCAGCGGTGCAGCCCTTGCCCATAGGCATCGCGCTCGATGACCACTGCCTTGGTGTTGTCGAACAGCACGTGCTCGGGCACGCCGCCGAAGTAGTCGAACGCCTCTCGCAGGCCCGCGCACAAGGTGGCAGCGTCTTCGCCAGCCGTGAACTTGACGAAGGTGGCGCGGCTGTAGCCCATCGTCGCCACGAGCGCGAGCAGCGGATTGCGGCCACGGCGCACAGTGGTGAAGTCCGCCTGCATCTGCTTGCCTGGTGGCGTCTCGAAGCGCACCACCGGTTCAGGCTCGCTCTTCTTCAACGGTGCCAGCCACGCCTTGAGCTGGCTGATGCCGCCGTCGTAGCCGCGTTCGCTGATCTCGCGCAGCAGCACCGTCGCCGGAATCCATCTCGGGCGAGCCTGCTCGACACGTTCGCGCAAATAGCTCTTGTACTCGTCGAGCTTGCATGCACGTGCGGCGCGCGGCCCGTAGCGGCTTGCCTGCTGCTCACGCAAATACCGCCGCACCGTGTTGCGCGAACAGCCCAGCTGCTTTGCGATCGACCTCACCCCTTCGCCCCTTCGGGCCATCACTCGTATATCCACTGCTTGCTCCTGGGTCAACATCGACGGCACCGAAAAGGCCGTCATCCTCGCCCAGGTGGGTCACTTTTACTTCGGCGCGGTGGGTCAGTATTACCTCGGCGCTAACAGATAGGCGGCGAAGTCCTCGACCTTGAATCGGTCGGCGACGGGGTCGCCCAGGCCTTCGCAGAGAAACTTCAAGCGGCGATAAGTATCTGCACTGGCCTTGAGACCCACGCCGTGGTGCGTGTGCCAGAGATCAATCAGGGCGGAAAGCTTGCGGGTGTCGCGCTTCTCAGGCGACCACTTCGCGCTCTGGTTGACTTGTGTTGTCAGCCACGCCTCGTAGGCTTTCGCTTCGGCTTGGGTTCTAAACGTTTTGCGAAAACGCTTCGAGCCGCGCCCTCCAGGCTGACTGTCGACAAGCCAGCCCGACTCAGCCCTCTTGATCGCCACCTGCTTTTCTC
>VBCQ01000454.1 GCA_005882155.1 Betaproteobacteria bacterium | reverse complement strand
GGAAGTTCGCCGACACCAGCGTCCCGTTGCGCACGAGGTATCCGTTTTCCGGAGCCTGGTCAAAGCCGATGATCGAACTGCCCCACATCAGGAAATTGCGGTTGTAATTTGCGGCCTTTAGCTTTGACGAGAACGCGCTCAGATCCAAGCTGATGCCGCTCGACGGCGCGATCTGGATGTCGATCAGCCCGCCATCACGCTTGCGTTCCTGCTCGAAGAAAGCCGAGCCGAGCAACACCGGGTAGTAGATGTTGGCCAAATCCGGATGCGGGCCGCTTTGCGTGCCCGCCACACCGCCCGTCTGACCTACCACGATCTTGCTCGTCGGCGAGATCTGGCCGTAACCCAGGATCTCCTGTCCGTCGCGCCGCAGGTGCCGCTTCTCGGAGAATGCCTGAACCATCAGGCCGAAGGTGTTGGCTTCGTTCTTCCATGCCACCAGCGCGCTGATTTGCGGATCGGTCTTCTTCGGCAGCTCGGCGTAGACCGCGCCCACCTGCGCCTCGAGCGTGAGCGACTTGCGGAACTCGAGCGGCTTGCGCGTGATGATGTCGACCGTGCCGGCCACGCCGCCCTCCGGCAGATAGGCCTGCGGGCTCTTGTGCACCTCGACGCGGCTCACCAGCTCCGACGGCAGCAACGAGTAGCTCACGCTGCGCCCGACCAGGCCGACTTGGTTCAGCACGAACCAGTCGCCCGACGCGACGCCGTGCCCGTTGATCAGTGTCTGCGTCAAGCTCGGATTGGTGCCGCGCATGCTGACGCGATCGTTCTCGTCGAAGCCGCCTTCATTCGCGCTCGCCGAGCTGATCGTCACGCCCGGAATGCGCGCCAGCGAGTCGGCCACGTTCTTGTCGGGCATCTTGCCGATGTCTTCGGCGGTGATGACGTCGATGTGCGAATCGGCATTGCGCTTGACATTCAGCGACTGCTCCAACGCTCCGCGTATCCCGGTGACGACCACTGTCTCCAGCTTCGTCGTCGGTGGTCGGGCGGCCGGTGCCGATGCAGCGGGCGCCGGCGCAGGCACCGCTTGCTGCGCCTGCGCCGAGAAGGCGCCCATCAGGAGCAGCGCGACCGCCGATGCGATGGGTGTTCGTTGTATCTTCATCTGTCTGCCTCTTTGATATTTGGGCCCCGAAGAGCATCGGCCCGTTTACGACGCAGGACCTGAGCCCGCTCGCCACCCCCATGTGGCTCGAGCGGAGGATCCCTCCAAGAAATCGCAACTGCTGCCAGTGCGTACCAATACGCTACCACTAGATGCCACTATGCTACCAATCCAAGCTGTTTGCAAGGCCGTTCTCGGTAGAATCACCACAAGGAAAACCCTGTCTCGCAGCGGAGGGAGGCAGTGGCGCAGCGTCGGAGGCGCCGGGGAAGTGGTACGCTGCCATGTATTGAACTGGTATGGTTAACACTGATGGCAAGATGCTGCGCCGCGCTCATTGAGTTCGCGGTTTCGACGCAACCCGAGCACCCCGCATGACCTCACTCGCCCAGGTCCTCAAGCCGCTGGACCCGAACCTGAGCCTGCCGCTGTACCAGCAGCTGCAGCGCGCCGTGCGCGAGGCCATCGACAAGCGCCTGCTCGGACCCGACGATGCGCTGCCCTCGGAGCGCCAACTCGCAGAGGACTTCGCCGTCTCGCGAATCACTGTTCGCCGCGCGATCGAAGGGCTCGCGCAAGAAGGCTGGCTGGTGCGCCGCCAAGGCTCGGGCAACTTCATCACCAACCATGTCGACAAGAACTTCGGCAAGCTCACGTCGTTCTCGGAAGACATGCGCGCGCGTGGCCGGCACCCGCACAGCGTGTGGCTCAAGCGCGCCGAAGGCACGGTCAATCCCGAAGAGGCGCTGCGCCTGGCGCTGAGTCCCGGCGCGCTGGTGTATCGATTCCACCGGCTGCGCTTCGCCGACAGCGCGCCGATGGCGATCGAGTTCGCGACTGTCGTCGCCTCAGCGCTGCCGTCGCCGGAAAGCGTGACCGACTCGTTGTATGCGGCACTCGAGAAAGTCGGCAACCGGCCTGTGCGCGCGCTGCAGCGGCTGCGCGCGCTGCTGCTCAACGCCGAGCAGGCCAAGCTGCTCGAAGGCAAGGAAGGCGACGCGGGTCTGCTGGTCGAGCGTCTGGGCTATCTGCGCGATGGCCGGGCGATCGAGCTGTCGCAGTCGTTCTACCGCGGCGATCGCTACGACTTCATCGCCGAGCTCAACGCTGCGTGAGCTCGTGGCGCCGCGTCACAGCTTGAGTCGGACCCCGCGTCGGTTGAGGCGCGAAACGATCCACACGATCAGCGCCGCATAGAGCGCCGCCCACACGAGTCCGGCCGCCCCTTGGCGAAGAATCGCCGGAAGCTCCAAGCCGAGCAGTTCGAGCGTCGCCTCGACCACGAACGGCAGCAGATAAGTGACGAGCGGATTCGACGCCGCCGGCTCGACGAGCCGCGTCCAGCGGACACGTTGACGGATCTCGATCAGCGCGTAGAGAAACGCGAAGGTCGCAACGCAAATCGCCGCGCAATACAGGCACCAGCTCGGTGTCGCGTAGATCTTCGAGATGCCGAAAACCGGCCGCAACGCGAAGCCGGCAACCACGAGGACGACGCCGAGCAGCGCCGCCTCGATGAAGCGGCGGCGCTCGCGGTCGGGCCGCTCGGCGTCGAAGAAGATCAGCGCACAGACGATGCCGGCGAGCACGATTTGCGAATGTGCGGCATGCGCCTCCTGGCTGAACAGCCAATGCCACGACGACTCGAGTCCGCCGCGGTGAGCCGCCGCGTAGTACGCGACGCAAAACACCAGCGCAGCGAGCAAGCCCCACAGCCGCCCGCGCGACAGCAGATAGAACTCGCAGCAGAAGAAGTAGGCCCAGCCGATCAGGCCGAGAATGCCCCACCACTGCGGCGTCATCCACCCCGTGCCATCGCCGCCGCGATACACCGCGGCGAGTGCGACGATCAGCAGCAGGCCGGTAACGCGCAACGCACGGGTGACTCTCGGGTTCTCGAAACGGAACACGCCCCAGATGAGGAATGCCGCGGCATAGAACAGCAGCGACCACACGTGAATCGAGATCGGCATCGCCGCCGCATTGAAGCCCGCCTCGGCGTTGACCATGAAGACGCCCATCACGATCAAGCCGAGCGCGCGATACACGACGTGCTTTTGCAGCTGCCATGCATCGTCGCCGCTGGCGATGCGAGCGTTGAGCGAGAACGGGATCGCCATGCCGACGATGAAGAGGAACGCCGGAAACACGATGTCCGGAAAGCTCATCGCGTCGGCGTCGGCCGGCATGTGCTTGAGCCAGCGCGTGATGTCGCTGACGCCGCCGAGCTCGTTGACGAAAATCATCGCGACAAACGTGATGCCGCGAAACGCGTCGATCGAAAGAACGCGCCCCGAGCGCAGCGCGTTGATCGACTTCACCGCGTTCGATTCCGGCTCACAACGCCGCCCGCACACCGAAGAAGAACTGGCGTCCGTTCGAATAGAAAGCGCGCGGCTGGTCCTTGTTGTCGCCGTAGTACCTGAGCACCGGGTTGTTCAGGTTGAGCGCGTCGAACTGCAGCGAGAAGCGGTCGCTGAGCTTGTAGCTGGCCGACATTGCGAGGTTGCCGACGCCGGCTTCGTACTGTGTGGTCGAGCGATCGAGGCCGACGAGGTAGTCCGAGCGGTAGGTGTAGGCGAGGCGCACGCTGAAGACGTCGTTCTCGTAGTAGCCCTCGACGTTGTAGGTGTGCTTGGACGAGCCGACGAGCCCCGCACCGTCCGAGTCCTTGCCGTTGGCATAGGTGTAGTTGGCCGCCGCGCCGAAGCCTGCGCCGAGCGCCTGCTGGTAGCCGAGCTCGAAGCCCTTGTTCTTCGCCTTCACGTTGATCGGCGCGGTGATCGTGAACTCCTCGATCGCGCCGCCGTGATTCGTGTTGGCAAGCATCTGCTTCGACGTGCCGAAGCCGACGTACGACGACATGTCCATGTAGAACACGCCGGCCGACAGCAGCGACTTCGGCGCGAAGTACCACTCGAGTGTCGCGTCGTAGTTGGTCGATCGAACCGGCTTCAGATTGACGTTGCCGCCACGGCCCGACAGCGTGATGTTGTCCAGGCTCGTGATCGCACCGGCCAGCGCGCTGTAGTCGGGTCGGGTCATCGTGCGCGCCACCGACACGCGCGACACCAGGTCCTTCGCCAGATCGAACCTCAGGTTCGCGCTCGGCAGCACATCGTTGTAGCTGCGGTTGTCGGTCACTGGCGTGTAGTCGCCGAAGTTCGGCGAGACGATGGTGTCACCGGGGACGTTGTAGTGAACGAGCTGCTTGGTGTGAACGAATCGCACGCCGACGTTGCCGCGCCACTTCGGGCCCGCGAGATTGGCCATCGCATAGACCGCCGCGGTTTTCTCGCTGACCGAGAATTCGCCCGGCCAGTACGGCTCGGTCGTGGACCCGTGCGAATAGATGAAGTCTCGAACAGTATTCGGGTTCTGGATCCACATCGGCGGAAAGAAGCCGGGGCCTGCACCGAAGCCACGCCCGAAGTTCGACGGGTACAACGCGCCGTCCCAGGGCGCGGTGCCATTACACGCAAAGGCTGGGTCTGGATTCCCGAACCCGCAGCCGCCGTTGTTCGGGTAGTGCACTTGGCGCAAATGGTCAGCGAATCGAACCCCGAACTTCGCCGATTCGACGATGCCGCGATCGAGTGCCCATTCCGCATCGGCCTGTGCGTAGCTCTCCTTGTCGACGACTTTCACGACCGCCCACCACGCACCGGCCAGCGTCGCGGCGTTGTAGTCCGCGGTGTCGATGCCGGGGAAGGAGACGTTCGCCGGACCCGAGATGCCGTGCATCAGGTAGTTCAGCCCGCCGTTGGGCAGGTTGGATTCGTAGCCCAGGTCGCCCGGCGTGTCGCCGAGTCCGCGCGTCGTGCCGGCCTGGCCGCTGATGAACAGCTTGTCGCTGACGCGGTACTTGCCGTTGACGTCGAGATACCACGAC
>VBCQ01000453.1 GCA_005882155.1 Betaproteobacteria bacterium | reverse complement strand
CGTCCGCGGCTGCGAACTCGCAGCTCGGCCGGCGCGAAGCGAACCCGGCCGCGCCGCCGCGGCACGATGTTGTAGTGCACTTCGGTGCGCGTCTTCGCCGGTACCACGAGCGTCAACGGCAGTCCCTCGAAATCGAGCTCGGGGTCGACATGGTCGAACAGCGCGACGCGCCACGCGTGCGGGCTGTCGTTGACGAGCGCGCAGGCGAGCGTGCGCTGCACGCCGAGCGCCAACGCGGCCGGCAGGCGCCGCTGCCACTGCATCGGATGAAGTCGCCACGCGCGCAAGCTGATTGCGAGGTCAAGCAGCGCCGCGATGACGCCGACGATGACGATCGCGGCGCTGGCCCGGCCGACGCTGAGCAAGGGCACGCCGAGCGCCAGCGCGATGACGCTCGCCACCGCGACGGCCGCGAGCGCCAGCACCGTGGCGCGGCTCGGGATGACAGGCAATCGCATGCGATTCCGAAATCTAAAGCCGCGGCGCCTCGACGCTGTCGAGCATCGTCGACAGCAGCTCGTCGATCTTGCGGCCCTCGAGCTGCGCGTCGGGCGCGAGCAGCACGCGGTGGCGCAGCACAGGCAGCGCATAGCGCTTGATGTCGTCGGGGGTGACGAAGTCGCGCACGTCGAGCAGTGCGGCCGCACGTGCCGCGCGCACCAGCGCGATCGCGCCGCGCGAGCCGGCGCCGTTGGCGACGCCGGGCCAGGTGCGCGTCGCGCGCGTGATGCGCACCGCGTAGTCGACGACGCGATCGTCGACTCGAACGAATGCGGCCATCTTCTGCAGCGACAGCACGTTGCGCTCATCGAGCCGCGGCATCACGCCGGCCAGCGGCAGTTGGTCGCCGGTCTGCGACGCGGTCGTGCGAACGACGACGGCGGCTTCGTCGCTGAGCGTCGGGTAGCCGACTTCGATCTTGAACAGGAAGCGATCGAGCTGTGCTTCGGGCAGCGGGTAGGTGCCTTCGGTCTCGAGCGGGTTCTGCGTCGCGAGCACCATGAACGGCTTGGCCAGCGCCAGCGTCTGCCCTTCGAGCGTGACCTGGTATTCCTGCATCACTTCGAGCAGCGCGCTCTGCGTCTTCGCCGGCGCGCGGTTGATCTCGTCGGCGAGCAGCAGGTTGGTGAACACCGGGCCGCGCAGCACGCGCAAGCTGCCGAGGTCGGCGCCGTGACCTTGCGATGTGTCGAGCACCGCATGGCCGGTGATGTCCGAGGGCATCAGGTCGGGCGTGAACTGCACGCGCGCGTAATTCAGCGTCAAGGCCTTCGCGAAAGCGCGCGCGAGCAAGGTCTTGCCGAGGCCCGGCACGCCTTCGATCAGCACATGGCCCGACGCGACCAGTGCGATCAAGGTCTGATCGACGACCTCGCGCTGACCGACCACCGCCTTGCCGACTTCATCGCGCAGTGCTTTGAGGATGTCGGCGGCTCGGCTGATGTCCGCGGGATTGATTTGCATGGCAGGCTTTCTTCTTGGGCTCAGGATCGGTTCAATGCGAGCCGGCGCCGTGCCGACTCGAGCAGCGCGAGCGCGGCCGGCAGGTCGCGGCGCGAGCGCTTGATCGACGTGTCCATCGCGCGCGACAACGCGTTGGCGTCGAGCGCCGTCGTGCGCGCGATCGCGTCGGCGCGGGTGCGTCGATCGAGCCGGTCGTGCTCGCGGATGCAGCGGCGCGCGGCGTCGTCGAGCGCACGCAGTTGGGCGCGGTGCAGCGCGGCGCCGTCGCGCTGCAGGATGAAGTTCGCCGTGCCGCGAATCTGCTCGGCCACCGAGCGGCGTGCCAGCGCAGCGCTCGGTGCGCGCGGGCCGAAGCGCACGCCGCCGCGCCACAGCGCGAGCGCGAGCGCGAGCGCGAACACAAGCAGCGCCGGTGCGCCGTGGTTCCACATCAGCGTCAGCAGCGGCGGTCGATCCTCGGTCGTCACGAACCAGACTTCGCCGCCCGGCTTGACGCCGAGCGCAGCGACGACGGCGAGTGCATGGTCGCGCTGAAAGATCGCGTCGTTGTCGAGGATGCCGGCGGCGGTGAACACGGTGACCTGGCCGCGCCCGACACCCACCCGCAAGAAGCTATGGCCTTGTGCGGCCTGCAGCGACCACAGCACCGGTGCATCGGTGCGCAGCGCATGCCCTTCGGCGCCGCAGACGCGGTACTTGCGGCCGGCATCGAAGGCCGGCGTGACGGCATCGGGCTCGATCAAGTCGCTGCAGCTGCGTTCGGCGAACTGGCGCATGCCGCGCGGCGGAAAGATCGGACGCGATGGCGACGACGCTGCGCGTTGCGGCTTCGCGCTCGACGCCGCCGGCACCGGCGCGCTGACATGGCGTATCGGTATCCACGGCAGCAGCTTGTCGTCGGAGAACACGAGATCGTCGACGACGAGATGGCCGCCGGCTTCGACCCATTGGCGCAATGCCTGCTCGCGGCCCGGGAACATGTTCCAGTACCACGAGCGCAGCAGCAGCGTCGCGCCGGGCGGCGGCAGTTGCTGCAGGTTCTGCGGTGCGACGACCTTGGCGCCGAGCTTGCCGACGATCTGCTTGAGCGCGTATTGCCGATCGTGCGCCGCTTCGCCGCGCGGTGGCATCTGCACCTCTTCATCGACCCACTCGGTGTGGGTGACGAACCAGGCGATCGCGCCGGCGAGCGCGACGAGCGCCAGCGCGTTGAGCACATGCTCGCGCGTGATCTTCATGCGGCCACCGGTTCGGTTTGCGCCGGCAATTGCACGTCGAAGTCGTCGCACAGCGCGAGCACGCTCGCGCCGTCGAGGGGGTGCGCGCCGTAGACGCTCGTCTGCCAGGCGCGCACCAGCCGCTCGAAGAAGGCCGTGCTCGGCGTCGGCAAGCGGCGTGACGCGAGGCTCACGCATTCGCCTTCGGTGCTCGCGGCGCGGATCGGCACCGCGTGGCCATGCACGAGGCGCGACAACGCGCCGCGGTACAGCAGCGACAAAGCGGCGCGCTGCTCGCCGCGCTGCCACAGCGCGCGCGCCGCGGCGCCGATGTCGTCGGGCAGGCTTTCGGGGCGGATGTCGAGGTCGCGGACATGGCTCGGCAACACGAGCGCACGCGCGCGGCCATCGTCGCCGTGCTCGCTGATCCAGCGGCGCAAAAAGACGATCAGCAGCGCGACCGCCGCCGCACCGCCGAGCCACACCAGCAGTCGGCCCGACTCGGCAAGCCAGCGCACCAGCTCGCGCAGCCATGGCGCACTCGGGGGTCGCGGCTCGTCGTCGGGATCGCTCTGGCTCGGCTTCAAGTGCAGCGTGCGCACCGTGCGCGTGCCGCCCAGATCGGCGTCGGCGCGCACCGCGTCGACGACTTGCTTGACGCGATCGGAGCTCAGCGGTTCGGCCATAGCCGGCGCGCTCCACATCGCTAGGCAGAGCACGGCCGCCATGCATGTGGCCGCAGCGGCGCGACTACGCAGCAAACGCACGCCGAAACTCCTGTTCGATGTCCCACGCTTCGAGCTCGACGCGGCGGTTCAAGTACATCGCGAATCCGGCGGCGACGTAGAACGGCTCGAGCACGAAGACGACGCTCGCATAAGTGATCGCCATCACGAGCGACGGCACGATGCCTTCGCCGCGCACCAGCAGGTCATACGCGGCGGAGACCTTGTCGGCAGGAACGAAGAGCAGCATCAATCCGATCAGTCCGACCGCGAGCACCAGCTCGACATGGACGAAGGCGAGGTGCATCGCGATGGCCGATCCGCGCTTGCCGTTGAGCAACTGCTTGCGGCGCCGGCGCAACTCGGCGCCGCGCTGGCCTTCGAGCTGATAGACCGCTTGCGTGAACGAGCGCCACGGCGACAAGCGGCGCAGCGTCAACGTGACGAGCCACTGGCGCCACATCACTTGGGTTCGGGCGCGCCACAGGTCGGCGAAGTGCGTCTCTTCGCCGAACACCGCGCGCGACAGCGCGAACAGCAGGCAGCGATCGAGCCACGGCTTGAGCCAGAAGATGATGAGCCCGGGCAGCCACGGCGCGATCTCGACAGTGGCCAGCGCGACGAGCACGACGACGGCGTAAGTCGGCGCGAAGCTGCGCCACACCGAGAGCGCGCGCGATTGCACGAGGCGCACGCCGAGGTCGGCCGCCTCGGGCATCGCCCGCGGGCGCAGGTCGAGGGCGAGCGCGTCAACTTGCATCGGCAGTTTCTCGCTGGCGCTTGGGCCGACCCTGCCAGCCGATCCACGCGAACACGAGCGCCCAGCAGGCGGCGCCGACACCGAACTTCACGCCCGGCGCAACCCATCGCGACGAGGACCAGAACGCTTCGAGCGCCGCGGCAATGAGCAGCATCGCGATTACGCCGTAGAGCAGCAACACTGCGTCGGACGCCGCTCGCTTGAGCGACTGCAATCGCGTGAGGCGGCCCGGCGCGAGCAGCGCATGGCCGATCGACAAGCCGGCCGCGCCGGCGATGACGATCGCGGTCAGCTCGAACGCGCCATGGGTGACGACGAACGAATAAAAGGTTTCGCCGTAGCCGCGTGACGTGAGGTAGCCCGCGACCGTGCCGGCCTGCACGCCGTTGAAAGCCAGGAAGAACAAGCTGCCGAGGCCCACGAAAACGCCGCCGGCGAAGCACTGGAACGCGACCGAGATGTTGTTGCGGATGTAGAAGCCGAACATCTGCCAGTCGGTGTCGGCGCCGCGCTCGCGGCCAATTGCCGATGCGCTCGTGCCGTACATCGCGTCGTAGTGCTGAACCGATTGAATGTCGTGCGCCGTCAGCACGAAGCCGGGGTCGAAATACGTCATCGCGCCGAGCACCAGCAGCGGCCCGGCAAAGACGAGCGTCGCGACCCACATCGCGATGGAGTGAGCACGAATGGCTTGCGGAATGTCGACCAGAAACAGCCGCGCGAGGCGCACGCCGCTGTTGTCGCTGCGGTGGTAGACGATCTGGTGTGCGCGCTGCGTCAGCGATTCGAGCCGCTCGGTGAGGTGGATCGGATAGGCGCGCGATCGCGCGAGCGCGAGGTGCTCGCAAGTCGCGCGATACAGCGCCGCGACGCGCGCCGGATCGACGTCGACCGCTTCGCGGCGCGACCACCTCGATTGCCGGCGCGCCTTGCCTTCGATCAAGGAGACCGCCTGATCGAGCTCGTCCCAGATCGCGCGGTAGCCGGACTCGAACTGCAGCGGCGTCATCGCTTGCCCAACAACCACTGCGCGACGGCCAACAGGCTGTCGGTCTCGCCGCGCCGCGCGCCGGCCGCGCCGGTCACCGGTGCGGCCAGCAGCGCGAGCTCGGCCAAGCGCGCTTCGGTGATGCGCGAGCTGCGGCCGGCCCAGGCGATGACGGCGGCCTGCTCGCGCGGCGACAGCGAGCGTGCCGGCGCGTGCGCCGGCACGTCGGGCAAGGGCCCATGCAGGCTGACCGCGCGGGCATAGACGACGAGCGTGCCGGCGGCGAGGTCGCCGATGCGCTTGAAGTCGGCGCGCGTCAGCATCGCAATCAGACCGAAGCCATAGGCGACCGGCAGAAAGTCCGCCGCGCGCAGCAGGTTGCGGGTCAGCGAGGCGGCAGGCGTGACCGGCAGGCCCGAGTCCATCACGACGCGCAGGCCCATCGCCCGCTTGCCCGGCGTGGCCCCGCCGAGCGCGAGCTCGAAGAACACGGGGTAGAACCATTCGAGCGCGAAGAAGATGATCAGCACCAGAGCGCCGCCGAACTTGCCGAGGATGCCGAGCACGATCATCGCGGCGAACAGCAGCGCCGTGCGCACGCCGATGTCGATCAGGAACGCGTAGAAGCGAGCGACGATGCCGGCCGGCCGCAACGCCAGCGCGATGCCTTCGGGCGTCTCGGCCGTGTACAGCGTGTCGAGCGACACGCTCATCTTCGAGCGTCGATGCGGCGCGCCATTACGCCTTCACGACGATGGTGTCGGCGATGTTGTCGTGCAAGCATTGGTGCGACTCGCGAAAAATCAGCAGGCAGTCGACGAGCACGTAGAACACGCCGATGAACGGGATGACGCCGATCACGCTGCCGATCGCGTAGCGCAGCCCGATGAGCCGGCCGAGCGACGCGCGCTCGCCGTCGCTGCGTACGATGCGCAGGCCGAGCAGCATCTTGCCGATCGTCTGCCCGCGCGTGGCGAGAAAGAAGCCCTGCACGGCGGTGAACAGCACGAGCCCGCCGACGGTTTGCATGAGGAACGCGGTCACCATCGAGATGTGGCCGGTGGTCATCATCTTCCACATCGGCGTCGCGAGCATCAGACCCCACGCCAGCGCGCCGATCAAAAGGCCGTCGAGGAAGGCAGCGACGAGGCGTGCGCCGCGTCCGCCCAATTCGACGCTGTCGGCGCTGACCATATCGGCCACATGCGCCGTCGGCGGCGCGAAGCGATTGCCATCAGGAACGCTGCTCATGTCATCCCCCCTCGAGATGCGTTGCGATGGGGGAGGATGGTAGCTGAACGCGAGTGTGCGGTTTTCCCGGTTTGGCGCTCGCCCACCAGCGGCGAGAGGGAGTCGCTCTGTCAGGGATTCGAGCCCGGCGTCACCGCGTCGACGGTTTTCTCGATGACCTTGCCGGTGACCTTGACGCCGGTGCTGACGACCGCGCCCGTCACCGATATCGCCGCACCGGCGGCGGCTCCGGCGACTTCGACGACAGCGCAGCCGGCGAGCAGGCTCAGGCCGAGGGCCGAGGCGGTGACGAGGCGGCGCAGTCGAGGGGTGTTCATCGCCCCGATTATCGACGCGCTGGGTCGCCGGCTGTCACCAGAAGTTCACGCTCGCGTCATTCGCGCGGCGGAGCGAGCGTCACGAAGGAGACCACTCGGGTCATCGAGAGTCGGTACAGTACGCATGCCTTCTGTTCTGTCGCACTGCGGGCATGAGCAAACTGTCGAACTTCTTTCGCAAGTGGTGGGGCACGCCGGCCGCCGCCGAACCCGAGCCGGCGCGCAAGCGCATCCCGCGCGACCTGTGGTCGGCAGCCGATTGGGCGCGTGTGCGCGCTCCCGTGCGTCACCGCGATCAGGAGCTGTCGCGCAAGGCGATGAGCTGGCTCGCGACGCTGCCGCCCGACGTGCGCCCGCACGAGCTGTGCACGCACTACCCGCGCATCGCGAACCGGCTCGCGGTCTGCTGGCGCGACATCGGCCTGATCGACCATTTGCTCGACGAGCTGCTGGTCGATCGGCGCCACGATCGTCAGGGCTTCCCCGAGACGGTGCTGAAGGAAATCACCCGCTTGTACGATTTTCACGAGCGCCGCTTGCAGACCGACGACGACAAGTCGACTGACGACACCTCGACGCAGACGCGTTGAACCGAAAGGCGGCAGGGAATTCTGCTGCCTGAGCGCACGCGCCCTAACTCCGTTCGGACTGAGCCTGTATTTCCGATCGTCCTGAGGTATCGAAGGAAGTCCCGCACCGAGCACAAAATATTTCCAAGCCCATGTCGAAATGCCCCATCCCCATCCGTCATTGTCCAGACGAGGCACAGTGCTTCGTCGTCATCGAAAGGGAACACCGTCATGGAATACATGCTGCTCGTCTACTCTGACCCCTCGCACTTCGAAAAGCTGAGTCCGTCTCAAGCGGCCGAAGGGATGGCCGCTTATGGCGCCTATCGCGAGGCACTGCAAAAGGCCGGCGTGCTGCGCTCGGCCAACCGGCTGCGCCCCACGCCGACGGCGACCACGGTGCGGCTGAAATCCGGCAAGACCGAAGTACTCAACGGCCCGTATGCCGAAACGCGCGAACAGCTCGGCGGCTACTTCCTCATCGACGTGCCCGATCTCGACGTCGCGCTGTCATGGGCGGCGCGCTGCCCCGGCGCAAGTCACGGCGTTGTCGAAGTGCGGCCCATCTGGCAAATGGGAGAAAGCTAAAGCTCGTGTCGCCGCACGACTCGCACGCGCCGCGCGCTGCCGAGGCGGCAGCGCGGCGCAGCTACGGCAAGCTCATCGCGTTTCTCGCCGCGCGAACGCACGACGTCGCGGGTGCCGAAGATGCGTTGTCGGAGGCCTTCGCTGCCGCGCTCGCCGACTGGCCGCTGCACGGCGTGCCGCGCACACCCGAGGCCTGGCTGCTCACGGTGGCGCGCCGCAAGTCGGCCGATGCGTTGCGTCAACGGCGCCTCGATGATGCTGCGGCCGAGCAGCTGCTGATCCTGAGCGATCTGACCATCGACGACAACGAAATGACGACCGAGCTGCCCGATCGCCGCCTCGGCCTGCTGTTCGCCTGCGCGCACCCCGGCATCGATCGCGACGTGCGCGCGCCGCTGATGCTGCAGGTCGTGCTCGGCTTCGATGCGGCGACGATCGCGTCGGCGTTTCTCGTCGCGCCGACGACGATGGGCCAGCGCCTGTCGCGCGCGAAAGCGAAGATCCGCCAAGCCGGCATCGGCTTCGACGTGCCCGAGCGCGCCGCGCTGCGCGAGCGACTCGATGCGGTGCTCGACGCGATCTACGCCGCGTATGCGGAAGGGTGGTCCGACCCGCAAGGCGCCGATGCGCGGCGCCGCAACCTCGCCGACGAAGCAATCTGGCTCGGCCGGCTGGTCGCGTCTTTACTCCCTGACGAAGGCGAGGCGCTCGGTTTGCTGTCGCTGATGCTGCATGCGCATGCGCGCCGCGATGCGCGGCGCAATCCCGCGGGCGACTACGTGCCGCTCGGCGAGCAGGACCCGGCGCAGTGGGACGCCGCGATGATCGACGAAGCCGAGACGCTGCTGTCGCAAGCCAATCGTTGCGGCGATGTCGGTCGCTACCAGCTCGAGGCGGCGGTTCAGTCCGCGCATGCGGTTCGCCGCCGGCGCGTGGCGGCCGACTGGGCCGCGATCGAGCAGCTCTACGACGCGCTTTGCGCGCTCACTGGGTCGCCGGTCGCCGCGCTCAACCGCGCGGTCGCACTCGCCGAGACGCGCGGCCCCGCGGCTGGCCTGGCGGCCCTCGATGCACTGGCCAACGACGCTCGCCTCGCCGACTACCAGCCTTACTGGGCCGCTCGCGCCGATCTGCTCGCGCGCAGCGGCGATGCCGTCGCGGCGATGCAGGCGTATCGGCAAGCGATCGGCCTCGAAAGCGATCCGGCGGTGAGGCAGTTTCTGCAGCAGCGTGCGGCGCAGCTCAGCGCAGGCTCAATGTGACTCGCTTCCACGTCGGGTCTTGCCAGCGGCGGAACAGCTTCAGCGAAGCCGGGTTGTCTGCGCGGTTTTCGATCGCGAGCGTGACGATGCGTCGCACTTCGTAGCTGCGCTGCCAGCGGCCGTCGACCTTGGCTTCGCGCGCGACCAGCAAGCGTGCGCCGCCCG